>CAYOZI010000005.1:30799-44206 GCA_964408425.1 Microcaldota archaeon | reverse complement strand
CGTGGTATTCGGAAAAGCATCCCGTAGTGTCGATGCCCCTGAACTTGACGTTCTCGCAAATATGCGCGTTACCCGTCTTGCACTGGAAACAATAACCACAGTTGATGTGCGTCTCTCCGCTCACCAAATCCCCTTTTTCGAGTCCCAGCGCGTTCTTTCCTAACTCCATTACTTCACCGCAAAACTCGTGGCCTATTACCAACGGGGGTTTGATTCTTTTTTGCGCCCACTCGTCCCACTTCCAAATGTGCACGTCCGTCCCGCAAATGCTCGTAGCGCATATTTTCACGAGAATCTCGTCGTCCTTGATTTGCGGGATTTCAGCGTCTTTTATTTCGAAACCCGGTTCTGCCTTTGCCTTGAACACTGCCTTCATTGTAAACCAACCCCGAGAATTTCATTAAAAAGCGCATTTAATGTCTAAAACAAAAAATAAAAACGAATCGCTCTTCGCCGATTGTCGTTGTTGCTTTGGTTTTTAAGTTTTTTTGGGGATTATGTGGTGAAGGTGATTTGCAATGCCCAGGGATGCAACCGGTTTTCTGAAAGCTGATTATGAAGCGTTGGTGGCGCAGAGTTTGAACTGGAACATCCGCGTTCTGCAGGGACCTTCCCAGCCTCACTCTATCGTGGACGGAAAAAACGTTTTGATGCTTTGCTCGAATAACTATCTGAATTTGTCAAACCATCCGAAGCTGAAGGAAGCTGCTATAAAGGCAGTTCAAAGCCACGGGGCGGGTTCAGGAAGCGTTCGCGCAATCGCGGGAACGATGGATTTGCACATCAAGCTCGAAAAGAAAATAGCTTCGTTCAAGAAAGCGGAAGCGGCTTTGTATTACCAGACGGGTTTCGCAGCCAACGCCGGTCTCATTTCCCAGTTGGCCGGAGAGGGGGACGTGATAATAAGCGACGAGTTGAACCACGGTTCCATAATCGACGGCGTAAGGCTGACGAAAGCCGAAAGGGCGATTTTCAAGCACCGGGATGTCGCGGATTTGGAGCGGGTGTTGAACGAACTGGATTCCAGACCCACGCCTCCACGCAGGATTCTCATTATTACCGACGGAGTGTTTTCGATGGACGGGGACATAGCGCCTTTGGACAAAATAGCGAAATTGGCAGAAGAGCACGGGGCGATGGTGTACGTGGATGACGCGCACGGAGACGGGGTTCTCGGCGAAAAAGGTCGGGGTATCGTTGATCATTTTCACTTGCATGGGAAAGTGCATATTGACATGGGCACTTTTTCCAAGGCGTTCGGAGTAGTCGGTGGAACGGTCGTAGGGAGTAAGGACATGGTGAATTTCGCGTTGAACAAGAGCAGGACTTGGCTGTTGAGCGGTTCTTCGCCGCCAGCGACTGCGGCGGCTTGCATTGCAGCGTTGGAGGTTTTGGAGACGGAGCCGCAGCACGTGCAAAAACTGTGGGATAACACGACTTACTTCAAGAAGGAATTGAAGGCGCTTGGGTTTGATACGGGCGTGAGCGAAACGCCCATCACGCCCGTAATGATGGGAGATAGTGCGAAAGCGAAGAAGTTCAGCGAACGGATTTTCGAGGAAGGGGTTTTCGCCCTTCCAATCGTCTTTCCGATGGTGGCCAAGGATAAAGCCCGAATACGCACGATGATGAACTCGGGCCTTACAAAAGAAGACTTGGGACTGGCGTTAAGCGTTTTCGAGAAAGTCGGGAAGGAACTGCAGATTATCTAAGTCTTGTGGCGGGTTGCTTGGCGGAAACCTATGCGGAAAATACGGCTTACGTCAGGAATTACGACGAGGTCGTTTCCTTAACCTGCCCGCACTACGATGCCCTGCATAACTCGTTGGCCAAGGCGTTTAAGAAACATTTTGAAAAAGAACTGGGTTTGATCCGGGTTTTGGAGCTTGGCACTGGAACCGGCAAAACAACGAGAACGATCCTGTCTTGCTACGATCGGTCCGTGGTATTTTCTGTCGACAAGAACGAATTGCTTCTGGAAAAAGCCCGCAAGAACCTGGCCTCGGAAATAAAGGCCGGCAAGGTGAAATTAATTCCCAGCGCCTGTTTGGAATACCTTCGAAGCGCGCCCTGTAATTATTTTGATTGTTTTGCTTCCGCATTTACGCTTCACAATTTCGATGAAAGTTATCGTTCCCAAGTTATTCCTTTGATTTACCGCGCCCTCAAGCCTGGAGCGTTGTTTGTGAATGCCGACAAGTATGCTTTGGACGATGTTGACTCGCACAAGAAAACGCTTGCGTGGCAAATAGCGCTTACTGAAGAAAAACTTGAGGATAAGGTCCTTAGGGAAGCGACGAAAGAGCATTTTTTGGAGGACGACTTTCCGAAAAGGATAATGCACGAAGGGCAAGCGAAAGAGTTTATGCGTTCGCTGGGGTTCGCTAACGTTGAAACCATTTACAGGGAAAAAATGGAAGCGATTGTCGTAGGCGAAAAGCCGAAGTAGTTTAGATTCCCAGAACTTCGTCGTCTGGAGTTCTCCATAGCCCCTGGTTGAGCCTTTTCTGGTCGGCGTAATGGGCTATCAGCCCCGCGGTCCTTGCGAGGACGAAAAGCCCGTTGAACAACTCGGCATCCATGGCTTCGCCTATCTCTTCGTCGGTAAAACCTGCATCTTTCAAAGCGTCGAGCATTAACGCGGCCGCAGCTCCGTCGACGTTCAAAATCAGGTTGGGGCGTTTTGAAAGCGTGATTTCCTCGACAGCCAACGCGAAATCCAGATGCTCGTGTTCCGCGAAGTTCTTTTTCGCGAATTCTATCAACAGCTTTACCCGCTTGTCGGGATTGTTCTTGCTTTTCACCCGATGCCCTATCCCCGGAATCAAAATCCCTTTTTTCTTCATCTCTTCGACGAAATCCATGTCCTCTTTCTTGTTTTTCACGCATTCCCTCCACATTCTGGCCGCATCGCTCACAGCTCCTCCGACACGTGGTCCTATGGTGAGCAATCCGCTTGCAACCGCCGAAGGCAAATCTCTTCCTGCGCGCGCGGCTACAATCGTGTTGTGGGGGCCGCTCGGGTGAGGGCCGTGGTCCGCCATTAGCGTGAGAATTACGTTGATCGTCTCCACCGTTTTGGGAGGGAGTTTTTTGTAAAACCACAATCTTCCGACTATATCCGCAAATCGTTCTCCGTTCGAAAGGATTTCGGAAATCGTATTCCCCCCGTAAACAGGCTCTTCATCGCGGGTTTGCGCCAGGCGGGATAAGATCGAAGGCATTCTTCTAGCCACGCCTTGCTTTCTGGCGGTGGAAAAATCCAGGGGCGGCTGGAGCGCTTTCTGAACGGCGGTTTCCTTGATTATTCCTTTTTTCTTCAATTCGGAATAAACTTTGGCTATTTCGCTTCCCAGTTCGTTGAAGGATTTTGGGACGAAACAGCCTGCTTTTTGCAGGGATTCGTTCTTGGCTTGAGCCGAGGTTTTATCGTTTCCGCTTCTCGCCCCCGCGTGCCCGAACTGGACTTCCCGCTTGAACAAAGGAGCTATGGTTCCCGCAACCCAGGCGATTACGGGTTTCGTTATCCTCTTTTCCTGCACGAGTTGGGCTACTTCCAATTCCTGTTCCCCGCCCAATTCCCCCATTAAAACCAAAAATTTGACGGAATCGTCCCTTTCGAAGCGCAGCGCGTGATCCGCCATGGTCGTGAGCGGGAAGGAATCGCCTCCGATGGCAATCGCTTCCGCAACCCCGTCCGCGTTTTGCGAGCAGATGTTGCACAATTCGTTGAGCATTCCGCCCGACTTGGATATTACCCCTGCGCTTCCTTTTTCGTATAATTTCGTTTCGAGAATGTTTTCCTGAGCTCCTCCCGCGTATCCTCCCCTGAATTCCCCGCCGCGGATTACGCCTACTGTCGCAGGCCCTATTGCCAAAACGCCTTTCTGTTTGCATAGCTGTGCGAGTTCCCTAGCCTGCCTTTCAGGCACGCCTTCCGCAACCAGGATCATGCTCGAGAATTTTCCTTTTTCCAAGGCTTTTTTCGCTATTTCATACGCCGAGCGTTCGCTGGCGAAGTTCAAAAAGCAT
The DNA here is from genome assembly GCA_964408425.1 of Microcaldota archaeon. Lineage (GTDB taxonomy): Archaea > Micrarchaeota > Micrarchaeia > Norongarragalinales > Norongarragalinaceae > UBA10210. The sequence continues at coordinate 40,174 of CAYOZI010000005.1, read as the reverse complement.
TTCGCCTTAGGGTGTTTTGCAATCGCTTCCTCAAGGGTTTTGTAAACCGGCATCAGGAACGGCTGGGAGCCGAAAAACAGCGCTTCCACACCAGAATTCGCCTCGTCAACCATGCATTCGACGCTTTGCTTTCTTCCGCTTAAATAATCAAAGTCGAGAATGCGTTGTACGAAGACGCTTCTCCTTCCGTACATTATTGAAGTCGTAGTAGAGTCGAATTCCTTCATTTTTCAATCACGCAATCCAGTCTTTAGCCAGCAAAATCGTCTGGGTCATCGGCGTTTCGGTCCCGAACGAAGTCATGGGCAAACCCGCCTTTTCGCAGGTTTTCTTCAGGTTTTCTATTCCGATTTTGTAGTTGGGCCCTACGCGCCTGACGAAAAACGCGACGTTCGCCCTCTTTAGTTTCGAAGAGTGTTGTTCTATCGCACGGCAAACGCCTTTCAGCGTCGCGGAGACGTCGGTGAAATTGGCAATCCCCCCGCCTATCAAAACGGCTTTTTTTGCTGCAGAACTTTGCTCGACGAGTTCGAACAGCAAGTTAGCGTACTCGAACGTTTCCTCTTCAGTAGGGTTGCCGGAATACTCCCCGTAATTCGCCAGTTTTTCAGCCAGCCCCAAGTCAGCAGCAGTATCGGCGAAAACCACGCTCGCGCCTCCTCCGGCTACCAGAAGCCACAGTGAAGCGTTTTTGTTGAACACGGTTAGTTTGAGAGAGCCTGCGGTCGAATCGTCGAGCTCTGCGATTTTCGTTTCCTGGATTGTTTTGGTTATTCCGAACGGTTCCTTGAATTTTATGCCATTCCATGTTTTTCTTTTCACGAATTCCTCGTGCGAATCCAGCCTCAAGACGGTTCCCAAGACGAAAATCTTGTTTTCCTTGATCGTGAACGGGTTGAACTCCAGGTATGGAGAACCGATTTCCCTTGCGGCTTTGACGCAAGCCGCCAGAAACCTTGCGGTCAACTGGTCTTTGATTCCCAGTTCTTTGGAAAGCTTTGCGGCGTCGGGCTGTTCGAACAAGCCCACCCTCGCTTTCCTGATCTTATCCCAGTTTTCCTCCACGTCAACTCCGCCTTCTTCGGAATACAAAACCTCGTCGCAATCGCGCTTGGTTATTACCGCGACGAAATGCTCGTTGTCGTGCTCTACGAAAGGCTCTATCATGAAGGAATCGAGCGTTCCTTTCGTCCCGCCTATTTCCACTTCTTTGCCGAGATTCTGGGACAAAAATTCTTTCGCTTGGGAAGAATCGGCGTTGACCAAAACCAAGCCGTGTTTTCCCTTCTTTCCTATGCAGACGTCCGGCTTTACGACCCACTTGCCTTGGGGAAGCGCATTAGCGTCGGCAGTAGCATTAACGTTGAACAGGCTTTCCGTATCCTGCCCGAAACCGCCGTCCAACTCCCTTTGGAATATGGGGAACAACAGTTTCTTCGCGTAGTATTCCTGAACAGCTTTGCTTGCCATGAAAAATGCCTCTTTCTAAGCTTTGTTTTACGATTCGGTTGGGTTTTAAAGAAAAGACTAGTTGCCCAAGTGGGTTAAAAAACGATTCGCATTACGACAATCGGCGAAGCAGTTTGGTGAGGTGGTGGCGCTCTAAACCGTCCCAGAAGCTTGATTGTTTTTAAGTCTACTTTGCACTAGCTTTAATGGGTGTTATGTTTTGGCTAAAGAAATCTGGCTCGTCAGACATCCGTCTTACGCTGTTGCTTCTAGCTTGTACGAACAAACTTCAGAACCAGACCTTCGAATGCATGTTTCTAGAACTGGGCTAAAACAAGCTGGTTTGCTATTCGAACATCTTTTGGAAAAATTTCGTGGTTATACTCCTGACACGCGGATTTCGATTCTAACCAGCCCCTATCGTCGCGCTAGGTCTTTGGCGGGCGGGATTCATGCTGTTTTGCGCGGTTCTAGGCTAACGCTTTCACCGTCGGTTCGAGAACTTTCTAGTCTTGGTGAGGTTAAATTCGGAGATACGCCTGCAAAATATAAAGAATTAATGGAGAATCAAAAAACGAGCAGCATAAAAGTTTACGACGATTACGTCCAAACCCACCCTAGCGCGATAGTTCCTCACCTGGAACAAAAACGAACCGAAATGCTTCAAACTCTCGATGCTCTAAAGACTGACGATAGCGATGTTATGCTTTTGATCACACACAGACTTAGTATTGCTACCCTGCTTTGGCATTTGGCAAACGTTTCGCAAGGGGGCAAAGCAAGGAGAATAAACAAGTCGAACTTCAAGGAACTTTTCAGGGAAATAGCCCCGAAGCTTGCGCACACCTCAATAACCCGTTTGAAAATAGACGAAAAAGGTAAACTTACTCTTCTTGGCGCTTATGATTTGCCACACCTTACAGACGAGAAGCTAATTACTGGAGTTCCTAAAAGATAGTTTTTTTGTGGTGTTGTACTTGAGTGATCTAGAATTACAAGGATCTTGGAACATGAGCATTTTGAGTTGGTCCGCGTTTAAAGACATGTACAAAGAAGGCAGAGATTGCAATCCGATGTTTCTGGAGTTTAAGGGTGGACAAAGTTATTACTATCAATTTCCGGACTCTCTCGGCAAACTGAAGCGCGGGGTTTATGAAAAAATCGTGGAAAACCCTCGTTGGTTTGAAGAGAGAGTAGGCTATTATGAAACCCAGTTTGAGTTCAGCAAAGAAAAATTGCGTAAACTAAATTCCGAACTTGGGAAAAATGCGGATTTGCCTTCAATTTTTAAAGAATACTGGCTGATTTTCTCAAATTCTATCTTTGGCATGGCTATAGATGTATATTTTGATGATATAGTGGCTAATGATCTTTTGACTGTCCTGAAAACTGAACTTGCCAAGAGAGGCGCTAATAATCGTTTCGCCGAGTATTACTCTATCTTGACTGCGCCGAATGAGCCTACCACTACTCTGAAAGAAGAGCTTGCATTTCTTGAGATCGTTTCCCGCGCAAAAGACTTGGATGCTGCAGAGATTGACAGATTGCTTGAAAACCACTTGGAAACGTATGCCTTTGTGCCTTGCTGGTTTGACAACCCGCCGTGGTCTATTGACGATCTTAAAAACCGTTTGCGAGTCGAACTAACGCAAAACTATATGGTAAAACTTCAAACTGTACGAAATAACGTTGAACTGCAAAATCACCGTACTAACGAAATTATGGATGAGCTCCTATTCAATTCCGAGACTCGAAACATTATTGGCCGCTTGAAGAAATTTTCATATATCCGTCAAGAAGGGGAAGTGCAGATAGGATATAACAATCACGCCGGCCTTGGGTTAAAGAACGCCATAGCTGGAAAACTCCGAATATCCTTGGAAGACTTGAAATTCTTAACGCCAGACGAGATCGCTCATTACTTGTCTGCCGGTGAAAGTCCTGAAAATCTGGTTGCGGAGAGAAAAAAGCGTGCTTTCATGATCTTAAAAGATGGTGAATGCTTGGTCTATTCTGATAGAGCTGCTGAAGAAGCTTTGGCCAAGCTGTCGATTTCAGTTAAGCCGGAACGCGAAACTAAAACCGAAGAGCTGTCTGCGATGGTTGGAAACCCTGGCTATGCAGAAGGTTATGCACGGATAGTGCACGGCTTTGATGAAGTTTCCAAATTGAATCGTGGTGACATTCTGGTCGTATCTGGGCTTTCTGTAGAGTATATTGACGCCATAAAAAAAGCCGCGGCAGTTATTGCAGAATACGGCGGCATTACCTCCCACGCTGCTGTAATGTGCAGGGAATTTCAAAAGCCTTGCTTGATACGACTAAAAGACGCTACAAAAATATTGCGTGATGGAGAGTTCATTCGCGTTGATGCTAATACCGGCATAGTGAAACGTTAGAGCTTCAGACGTAGCTTGATAAAGAGAATTGCTTTTGCTTTTCCTCGGCAAACATGTCTTTCAATTCTTTCTCGATAAGCATTATCCTTTGCTTCAGGTAATTGGGCAAGCCGTATTTCTCGGCCATATCCTTCGCAGTGCCCAAGTATTTTTCTATTCCTCCCTTGTGGATGGTCATCATCAATTTTCCCCCGCACTTCCTGCATTTGCCGGTCAACGGAACCCTCCTGTATTTCGAATTGCACTCCCCGCAGCGGAACTTTTGCTTGGAATAAGAGTGTAGATTGCCGTACAAGTCTGGGAAAAAGTGGGAGAGGATTATTTTTTCAGCAGCCTGCTGCGCGTCGACCGCGCGTATGCTCGTCATCAAATCCAGTTCCTCGTCAAGCTTGTCCTGCATGCTTTTCAATTCCACGTATTTCGTGCGGACGGGAATCGTGGAGTCGACTGCTGCAGCGCGGTGGGTAAAACCGATTCCTTCGTATTGCTCTTGTTTACCGAGCGAATCGCCGATTATTTCCACTTTCACGTCTCCGGGGTTGGCGTAGTTGAGCGTGGCGCGGTAAAATTCCAAGGAGTAACCCCAACTCCTGTCCATCGCGTGCACCTCGTCATCCACTTCCTTGGGGTCGAGGATGGTGGTCAAAACGAGCGGCGCGTCCATCTTTCCCCCCCTTGTTCCGGGCAGGAATTCTTTCGAAAAATTGAGAAGCCCGTCCATGAGAAGAATCAACGCCAGTTCGTCCCCGTCCGCGTTTCTCCTGCAGGCGCAGTGGAGGTAAGGGTGCGCCAGTAGGGCTTGGACTATGGTCGCTCCAATAATCCTGCATACGATTCCTGCGGAAGTGTGCGGCGCTATGGCAATGCATTGTTTTCCTATAATATGCTCGGGCTTGGAAGCGTTGTAATACGCAGGCAATCCGTAAGCGTATATGAGCAAATCGTCGACGAACTTCGCGACCCTCATGAAATACTCGAGGTTGGCATGCGAGACGATGACGTCTTGCGCCTTCAGCTCGACGGTTTGGGAATCGTTTTCCAGCGGCTTTCCGAAGCAATCCTTTTCATACCCTAGTTTTTTCGCTTCCTCCACGCTCAACCCTATTTCCTTTGGGATGAAGTGGGTGCAGGGGATTTCGGTTGCATCGAAACGGGATGTCCCGTCCCGGAACACGGATATTTCGTACTTCGCCCTGAGAAAGCCTTTCTCTAAAATCTCCGGGGTCTTGTGCTCGGAAATCAATCCTTGGACGGCTTTCACTTCCTGAGGCATGAACCCCAGTTTTTTCGAGGCTTTCTCGATTTCCGAAACGAGGTTGACCTGCTGCAATTCAGAGGAAATTCCTTTCCCCCCGCAATCGCATTTTTCGGAATCTATAATCCGCTGGCATTTCATGCATTTGAACGCACGGGCGGTTTTCCCTCCGCACTCGCATTCCATCGCCCAGTTTTTCTTGCCGCAATTCTCGCATTTCCTCAACCCCACTTCGGCGGAAATGTTGGGGTTGGAGTTTTTAGATTCGGCATAGGCTTTCATTAAATTCCTCGTCTTCCCTCCGAGAAAGCCGACTGGGAAGAGCGAGTGGACCATGGGCTTCATTTTCCTCTCCCTGCTTTTTTCCGGCCGTCCCATGGCGCTTCCTATATACACTCCGACCTTCGCCTTGATTTCGAAAGGAGAAATGGAATTTATTGTTTCCAAAACGGTTTTTTCCGGCGTTGCAAGAGCAATCTCGTCCTCGATTTTTTTCGCGGAAAGCGTCTTGTTTTCAACCATTCCGAGAGGCGTAAGCAAAGCCAAGGCGTTTTCTTTTTGCAGTACGATTCTCTCCTCTTCAACCGAATGTTCAACCCCCAAAAATTCCAAAAGCCGTTTTTGCGGGGATAACGGCAAGGAGAATTTCTTGAGCTCGAACCACTCGAAATCCAGCCTTCCCGTTTTCAAAAATTCCACGAGGTCTTTGAACTCTTCCCTCGTCAAGTCGTTCCAGTAAAGCGTGTGCGAAGGGGCGAGGGCTACTCCCGTTTTCCCGCTTAACTCCCTCGCCTCTTCGAAAGGAATTTGCTTGAGTTCCTCAACCGTTTTTTCGACTCCCTTTTCCTTCAATTCCAAAACCATCCATTCTTCGCACCAGGGAGACGGAATAAGCGGGTGGTTGCTCTTGTTGAAATCGCCGTAACAAGCGAGCATATCCCCCAAAAAAAGGATTTCCTTGGTTTTATCCTTGAATTTCCACGCTTCTTCCACGGAATTGATTTTCTTGACGCTGTCGTCCTGAAGCAGGACTATGGGCCCGTCGAGATTTTCGCATGGAGTGACGACGCATCCTTTGGCCGGGCGTTCGGTCTTGACTTGAGTGCCGAAAACCGGAAACTCATCTAGAATAACCATCGTGGCGGGGTGGATGGCTTTAGCGAGTATGCCCATGAACCTCGTCCTTCCATAACGCAACCGGAATCCGCCGCGGCGCATCGGAAAAGAAAAAACGGGCCTTCCGGCTACGATTTCTTCCATGAACTTTTCGTTGGGCTTTATCTCGACTTTTTTCGCCTCTTGCTTGGCTACTTTGATTAAATTTTCGAGCCACTGCCAGTCCAACCCGTTTTTCTTGGCGATTTTCAATACTTTAGATGCTTTCAAGCACACTCCCTCGCCTATAACGAGGCAGACTCCGCTGCGCACCCGGTTTGTTTCTATTGATGGAACATTTCTATGCACGCTCACTTCATAATCTTCGGTCGGCTCCCCGTCAATGCGGACCGCGCAATTCCGCACTACCCACTTTACCTCCTCTTCAGTGGGAACGTATTGCCCTGCGCGCGTGCGCCGCGCGTAAAGATTAACTTCCTCCACGTAACGGTCTAGTTCGCTGTCAAGAGGGCGGTATTCGCGTATTCCGAAGAACTTCCTGCAAAAATCGCCTAACAGCAATGCAAACGCCTGTCCCGTCCCGCCCGCTCCCCGAATTGGCCCTGCAAAATAAACGCTGAGGTACTCGCTGGAATCCGGGTTTTGCTTTATTTTCACTTTCGAAACGCCTTCGATGGGCGCGGAAACGACCCCTTCGGTGAAAAGAGCCAACCCGGTCCTCACCGCCTGTTCAATCAATTTTTCCTTGTCCGCGGGCTCCCCCTCTCCTGCAGAAAACTCGTTGTTCAAGATTTTCTTGGATATTTCAAAGCAAACTTTTTCCCTGTTGGACTCCTTGCTTAAAATGCGAATCGCGTCTGCAACGCCTTTCGGCCCCACGAGACCCTCGACGCGCGCTGCGACGTCTTGGGCGGGCGCGATTTCAACGACGGTGGAAGGGTCTAGTTTTACCGCCCTGGCTTTTTCCGCGAGCGCAAGCTGTTTTTGCAAATCTTCTTCCAGCATGTCGAAGTATTCCCTTGCTTGCTGCGATGCTTTCAATTCGCCCATTTTTTTTCATTACTCCCTCTCGTTGAAATCCAGTATTTTCGCGCTTCCCGCGCGTATGTTGTAAACCGGAAGAAGGCAGGGTGTGGGTTTCCTGCCCATTTTCTCCTCGTAATCCGTCATGCTCTGCCACGTTCCGGAATTGATTATGACCGTGCCGTTGTACTCGTAAAGGCAGTTGCGGTGCAAGTGGCCGAAGTGGAAGATGTCGGGAATCTCGTCGACAACCATCCCGTCTTCGCGGGAGGGGATCATCGGCTTTTCGCCGTACAACGGGCTCAAATGCCTCCGCCTGAGCATTTCAACCGCTATTTTCTCCGTATGCTCAAACGCGTCCCCGAGCCCTTCGGAGTTGGATATGAGCGCGTCTGCGGAAGTGCCGTGGTAGATCAAAATCTTGATTCCGTGGATGTCGAGATAGCACGGGTTGGGGACGAAATGGAAATTAGGCTCTTCGAAACTCTCGACGAACTCTCCCAACAACGGCGGTTGCGGTTCGGCGTCCCTCACCGCGTCGTGGTTGCCGGGGGAAATAATGACTTGAATGTGCTCGGGAATGCTTTTCAGGTATTCCCCCAACAGCTTGTACTGCTCGTAAACGTCTTTAGTGACCAGTTGCTTTTCCTGACCCGGATATACGCCTATCCCGTCCACCACGTCTCCCGCGATTACGAGATACCTTATTTTTTCCGCTATTTTCCTTTCCTCGTCGGTTCCGGCCCCGTTGAAAAACGCCAATGCTTTCTCGAAATTGTCCTTCAAAAAATAACGGCTTCCAACGTGCAAGTCGCTCATGAACGCTATGCTCGCGTCTTCTTTCACGTCGGCGAGTTTTTTCTGGCGGATTGGAACGTCGGGCCAAACGACGTTTTCCGCGATGAAAAGCCCGTTGTTCGAGTAAAACCCGTCTACTCCGACGACTTCGTCAAGCCAAAGCCGGCTGGCTTGGGTGAAAACGGGCTTGCCTTGGGTTGCGATGCACGTTACTACGCCAGTCTCGTCTTCCAAAACGAATTTCGCGTTCCCGCTTTTCGCAATTCCCTTGCTGTCCACGATTCCTATTACGCGTGTCCTTCGCTTGTCCAACGCCGCTTTCGCCTTGTCGATTGTCGTAATCCCGTTTTCCGAAGCGCGGTTTTTCAAAATCCTCCCTATTTTTTCCAGCCTGCTGTTGAAATGCAAAACGAAATCCTCGACCGTCCCGTAACACTCGTATTTCTTGGAGGAAAGGATTTTCAGGGAAGGGACGAATCCTTTCGCGATTTCCGAGCCGAAAGGCTTTTCGACGGGAATTTTTTCCAGAGGCTGATGCATGGTTTTCTGTATGTTTTCCTCGGCCAGAACCTCGTCGGCAACGGAATTGGTTATGACGAGCGCCTTTCTGGCGGAGGTTTTCTCCTCCATTTTCCTGAGGAGTTCGGAAGCGTCGTTCCTGCCGCCTATCTTGTTCAAAACCCCCGCTTCAAGCAAAAGCTTTTTTTGAAGCGCGTAGTCCCTCGCGTTCATCTTTCCCTTACCCCACCCTTAGAAACAGAAGCGGGCGTACACTGCGCGCCACTCGTTTTCCGCCCTCCCTTGCTGCCTTATTCTCACTGGTTCCAATCAATATATTCCTTTTGCCCTTTCTCTGCTTTTTCCCAATCCAAATTTATTTAAAAGCGGGTTGCTTGATTGAGTGGAAGAAAAGGTAGAAGGGTGGTTCCAGCCGTGCGTAGTTCACTCGTTGCAGTAGTTCTTTTTTCGCTTTTAATCCCTTTTTCGTCCGCTTTGGAAAACTGTGCGGACGCGTTTTACGTTTCCTACGCGTCAAGCGCGCTGATAACCATTTTCCACGAGGACATTTCCCCCGGAGTGCCGGTCGTGATAGTCAGGGCGCAGAAGGAAAACCCGTTCTGGTTTCCTTCGAACGTGACGAAATCCTTCTACGTTGCCGCTGCAGACCAGGTTTCGCGCGACGGGGTTAAAATCGCCAGTGCGGGCGAGGTTTTCTGGAAGAGTTACTACGAACCCGTATACTTCAACCGCGCTTGGGAAGCAAAACCCTTATACTCGGCGAACAACGATTCTCTATCCGTTTCGTTCGACAGGAACGCCCAGTTTTCTTACGCC
>CAYOZI010000005.1:18334-30789 GCA_964408425.1 Microcaldota archaeon | reverse complement strand
GCCGCGCAAACGTTCACCACCGATTTGCTGAGGGTTTCCTCTTCAAAAACCCCGGCCGCTTTCGGGGTGGAAAACAGCGTGGGCGGGGAAATCGTCGTTTTGACCAAAACTTTGAGCGCTTTGAACAAGGAATTGGAACGAGGAAGCGTTTTCCTGAAAACTGACGAGGGGAAATTCGTTTACGCGAAAGGAGGGCTGGTTTACTACATCGGAACGTGCGCCGCCTCGTGTTCGGACCCGGATTTTGCCGATTATTACGCCGCTTCGTCGTGCACGTCGGTTTTGACGCGCGGCGACGATTACTGCATTGGAAGCGAAACCCTGGCGGAATTCACCTGCTCCCCGAAAACCGTTTCTTGCGGTGTAGAACAATTCTCGTGCCCGTTCGGCTGCGAGGACGGAAAGTGCAAGACGGGCGTAAAGCCGTTATGCAGCGAGAGCACCGGCAGCGTTTCCGGAACTTACGCTAATGCAACCAAGTTTTACTTCCAAAACTCTTGCGAAGGCGGAAAACTGGTGAATTATTACTGCAACAGGGACGGAACGCCGGCTAAAAACGCGGTTTCCTGCCCTTCGGGCCAGTCATGCCCTTCCGGCGGCAACACTTGCGTTCCTTCGCAAGCTACTGTCGTGTCTTGCTCGGACACTGACGGCGGGAAGAATTACGAGGTTGCGGGAACTTGCGCCGATGCGGGCGGAAGCTATAAGGATTCCTGTTCCCAGTCGGGAGTGGTGGAGTATTACTGCGAGAACAACGCCTGCTCTTTCGCCGAAACGACCTGCCCTTCATGTTCCCAAGGCGCTTGTTCGAAAGAATCCTTGATTCCGACTTCCAACCTGGGGATCTTCATTGGCTTGATAGTGGTGATAGGGGTTTTGGCGTACGTTTTTTCAATGCGCAAGGGAAGGGATTTCGGAAAACGCGAAACGGTTGAAGAGGCTTTGAAAGGCCTTCCTTCATTCTCCAAGCCCAAGCCGGAACGCAAGAAACCAGCGCACCAAAAGAAGAAACGCTGATTTTTTTTCCACTTATTTCTTCAGGGCTTCGAGTTCGCTCAGGATGTTCCATATCATCGTGCGCCCGTGCATCGGGAGGTTGATGTCGTTGGACACTTCATCAAGAGCGTAAATCGCGCCGCTTACCGCCTGCGCGTAATCCTCGTTCTGCTCGAGGCTTTCCTTCGCTCGGGTTATGCTTGCGCGAACGTTTCGGGGGATGCTCGTGTCCTGCAGCAACGAATCCAAGTAAGAGCTTATCTTCTGCAGTTCCGGCTTCAACTCTACCATTGTTCCCCACCGTTTCGTTGAATTGCGTAAAAAATCGACAGCTGTCCATTTCCAAATCGTATTAATTGTTTTGCATTAGCCCAGTTTTAAACCTTTTTCAAAAAATGCGAGCGGGCCTGCCGCGATTCGAACGCGGGACCTTCTACTTAGGAGGCAGACGCTCTATCCAGGCTGAGCTACAGGCCCTTTGAAACTTCGTGCTCAACTCTTTAGTGTGGCGCGGGTTTTTATTTGCTTTTTGAATTCACCTTTCATGGTTGAAGCCGTAGCAACGTCCATCCCGATAGTAGAAATAGGGGTTATCGTACTCGTAGCGCTGTTTTTCGGAATCATCACCTCGCGCTTCCGCCTTCCCACTTCAATAGGGTATATACTCGCGGGAATGCTTTTGGGGCCGTTGTTCTTCGGCTTTCTCCAGCCGAACCAAGGGATTGCGCAATTGTTCGGGGAAATCGGGCTTTTGCTGCTGTTGTTTTACCTGGGATTGGAATTAAGCGTGAAGCAGTTCAAAGCCAGCGGCGCGCTCGCGGCGGTTCTCTCGCTAGTTGAAATGGGAATACCCTTTTTGTTCGCCTTCATAATCGCCTTGCTGTTCGGATTCGGCTTTCTCGAGGCTTTGATCATAGGCGCGATGCTTACTGCCACGAGCACGGTCATGGTCGCCAAGTTCATGTTCGAAAGAAGGATAGAGAAAGAGCCGGAATCGAGACTGGGACTGTCCATCCTCGTGGTGGAAGACTTTTTCGCAATTCTCGTGCTGGCGTTCTTGTTCAGCCTTTCCGCCGCGGTTTCGTTCAAGGAAACGCTGTTGAACGGGCTTTTGTTCGTGATCGCCATGTTTTTCTTGGTTAGCAAAGTGACGCGCTTCGCATCCGCCTTTTTCGAACGGCACGGAAGGACGAGCGTAATGACGCTTTTTGCGTTGGGAATAGGGATAATGGTCGCGTATTTCGGCGCGTACTTGGGGCTAACGATCGCGTTGGGCGCTTACTTTGCGGGATTCGCGCTTACGGAAACGCCTTTCGGGGAGCGCGTCAAGAAAGAAATAGGCTTCATGCGGGAATTCTTCATCCTCTTTTTCTTCGTGGGTTTCGGCACGACCGTCTCCCTTCCGTCCGTGAATTCCTTGTTTCTGGTCGCGGCGTTGGTGGTTTCTTACGTTATTGCGAAGTTCATCGCCTACGGGTTTTTCGGAACGGCGTTGGGCTTGTCCATGCAATCCGCTTCGAAACTGGGAATGCTGATGATTCCCATCGGCGAGTTCAGCTTGATTATTGCCGCAGCCGCGGCCCCGTTCGTGCGGAATCCGGGGGAAATCATTTCAATCGCCTTTTTGCTTACGATCGTTTCCACGCTTATCTCACCGTTGTTGTACGACCGGTCGAAACGGATTTCGGAATTCCTTTCGAAAATCTATCCGGAACGGTTTAGGAAAAGCATTTCCACCGCGGCAAAGGAATTGCATTCTTTGGAAAGGGTTTACGACAACCCTTCGCTTCAAAACGAGTTTTCCTCCTCGGTCAAAAGCTTTTTAGTGAATTTGGTCGTGGCTTTCGCGATCGTTTACATGAGCGTGCTGGCTTCCTTCAACATAGACCTGGGCTTTATACCGTTTCTCCCGAAAGAACTGTCGGTAAACGCGTTGATCCTGCCTCTAGTCATTTGGCCGGTTTACAAGGCGATTAATGACTTGAAGTACATCGCTTACGCAGCTGTTTCGTCTTGGTCTAGGGCGCATTTTCCGTACTGGAAGAGACATCACGAAGCCGGCTTGATAGCAAGCGAGATAATCACTTCCTTCATCCTCACGATGGCGGGAGTGTTCGCTTCCGTAGTTTTCTATTACTTCCTGCCTTCGGTTTTGCTCGTTCCGATCGTCTTCACGCTCTTGGCTGTAATGTACTTGAGCAAGAGCATTTACCTGTTGTTCGAACAGGCGGAGGATTTGGAGGCGTTGGCGGTAACGAACGGGGTTTCAAGCGGGGAAGTGCTGGCGTTGAGCCGGGAGTTGGGCGCCAGGTCGAGGAAACTTGCGGAATTGGCTGAAGAACGGGAAAAGGCGATGAGGGAAATCCGCGCCGCCCTCAAGGCGGGCAAGCCGGAAACAGCGAGAATCGAAATGCAGCAGTTCAAAAAGCGCGAGGCGAAAATCCTTTTCCAAATCGGCGGTTTGGAGCGTAAGGCGGAAAAGAAAGAGTTTGCGAAACTCTCGAGGGAAGAACAGGCCACGAAAAAAGCGTTGGAAAACTATTTCCTGAAGCAGGCGCCGAGAATCTTGAAGGCGAAAAGGGAAATCAAGAAATCGAAAAAACGCTGAACTTCTAAAGCAATTATATACCTTCGAAACCCTTATTCTACAACGTGATGAAAAGGAACAACCACTGAGCGAAAGCGTTGATGAGGTTGATAGCGTCTGATGACATTCACTTTCTTTTCCTAAAAGAAAGTGTCCGTCACCCCACAAGAAAAACGGGGTTTTGAAATGCAATACCGGCTTTTGGTCGAGGGGAGGGTCGTGGGAGTAAACTACCGCTCTCTCGTAAAGAGCATAGCCGAGTCGATGGGAGTGAAGGGTTTCGCGAAAAACCTGGCGGATGATAAAGTGGAAATAGCCTGCGAGTGCAACGAGAAAACCTTTGAAGAATTCAAGGAAAAGATTTTCGTGAAAAGCTCTTCTTTCTTCGGCCCGAACGTCGAGAAAATAACCGTGGAAAAACCGGGTTCCGGGCGCAAGCCTTTTGAAGGTTTTAGAATAGAGTTTTGAAAGCGTTTTTTAACCCCCTCCGACGTATTTCTTCAACGGAGGTTGGTGTTCTTTGAAGAAAACGACGGCGTTGTTCTTTTCCATCGCTTTCATCTCGTTGTTTTCAAGCGTTTTCGCGGCGGGCGTGATTCCGAAAGATTATTCCAACCGCATTACGGTCAACAAAGACCGTCCTGCCATTGTTTTTCCGGAAGTTTTTTTTGACGATGAGGGCGACGTGACTTCCACTTCGGGCCGCCAAGGCTGTTTTCAAGCCGGGCGTTCCGTTGATTCTTCCTTGATTAAAGTCAAACTCGCTTCGGGCCTCTGGCAGAGTCCGAAAACAGTGCGCGTGGGATATCTCACCGATTACAGCGGGCGTGTTTCGCCCGGTTCTGGCGCCGTGGACCAGTTCGTGCTTCAATCGGAGTTTAGCGCTCAAATCTTTTACATAGGCATTTCAGGCCCACTGGTGTGCTTCGAGCAAGCGGCAGACTCTACTAAAATGCCTTTGTCCGGAGTCCTTGCAGGCACGGGGTACGGGACTCTGGGAAGCGCGGTTAAAGGAACCGTTTGCTATGCGTATAACTACGTCTCGAAAGACGAAAAGTACGATATTTTCGTTCACAAAGACGACACGGTAAGAAAAATCTCTATGGAGGGAGAACCTGGTTTTTCAAAAGCCTTGAGTTTTGATAGTTGCAGCGATGAGTATTGCGTTTCCTGCCCTGCGGAATTTCCAGTTGTTTTTGCGGAACCGGAGTTCGAGTTCGTCAAGGCTGTTTACAACGTCAAGAGCTTGGCGTTCGATGAAGCGGCAGTTTCTTTGAGCAACCCGATTGTTTTTGCTACTCCCGTGACTGTCAAACTGGAGAAAAAGTTCGGAACGCAAACGGTGTCCGATTCGATTGAAGGGGTTTCTAAGATTGACGTGTATACCGGCGTGGACAGCGCTGGGAAGCCACTTCCGCTGCCTCCGTTCAATAATGGCGTAATGTCCTATGCCAACACTAACGCTAATTCCAAGACTTTCACAGCACGGTTTTACAATCTAGCTCCGGTGCAGGCTGAGGAAAAAGAGGACGTGGCGTTGTCGCTCGTTTGGGATGATGCAAAGAAAACTTCGGTTTTTGCCTCGAACGACGGAATGGAGTACGTAAAAACGGATTTCAAGGAGTCGAGCGGAATTTCGCTAAAATTTTCCGATTCCAAAACCGATTTGGTTTTTTCCATAAGCCCTTTCAAAGACGCCGAAGCGTGGATAGTGCCTATAGTTTATTTCGAGCCGGAGTCGGGGTTGGGCTGGAACGTGCCTAAAACAAAAGTGTTCGGCTTGACTCCGGAAGGCAATATCTTGAGCTTGGAAGGACTGCCTTCGGGTTCTTACCGCGTGTTCGTCCGGTTTACCGGCGGAAATGCAAACACGGTCGTTTCGCTGGTTGACTTGCACTCGAAGCCGCTAGAGAAATTGACATTGCCTGAAAACTGTTTTTCCCCGACTAAAGCCGAGTACGACTTTAAAGTTTCAAACGGTTTCGGAACTGCGGAGTTCGAGCTTCCCGCGTCGAACTTCGGGAAGTTGATCGTAAAAGAAAATCCTTTGAGCTTGTGCGTTCCGAAAAGCGGTTTGGGAACGTCTTCGCAGGGAGTGAATTACCTGCTCGCCGGAGAAACGCCTTTGGTTACCAAAGCTATTGAAGACGCGGAAAGCAACACCCTGTTGGTCGAAGATGTTGGTTCGCAATTGTCGAACCCGTCGAGCTTGTTTTCCGAGGGGGTGAAGTACGACTTGCTTTTGGATGACGGGGAAAAAGCGTTTTTCGAAATAAAGGTTTTGGATACAAACAGGGTTGCGGTTTTGCTCCAGCTTCCGGAAGAGGAAATTCTTTTGGATCGGGGGGAAGAGTGTTCGGCGTCTTTCAATAATCCAGACGCATCGCAAAAGTGCGGGGAAGCGGCTCCTTTCTGCTGGGGCGAATTGTCCTGCAGCGTTTTCTACGGTTTCGACGACCCTAAAAGCAGGGCGTTGTGCGAGAAAGTCAAAAAACCCGATTACAATCCAGATTCGGATTCGAGTTTGACTCAAGCTGAAAAAGACTTGATTAAGAACAACCGGGAAAAGCTGAAAACGGAAACCGGCTTGGTTTGCAGGGCGAGCGCGGCTCGTTACGGGTCTCACGCGGCCGATGCGTTTGCATGCGCCGGTTCTGGCTTCGGGGGCAGCAATTTCCTTTATTACGAAAAGAACGGAAAGAAAATCGGTTTTTGCACCGACAGTAAAGTCGCCACCCTGATCGACCAGACTCTGTTGTACGACTTGACCGGCGGAAAGTACAGCATTCTGACCGGCAAAGAAGAGTCTTACGAAAGGCTGATGAGCGAAGGGAAGATCGTGATTGCGACTTTGGCTTGCACCGAAGAGGTCGGAGAAGAGTTTGAAGCGCCGAAAACCGATTCGGAGTCGGGAGGAACCAGCAGGATAGTGCGCGTTTTCAAGTGTTCCGAGGTGTCTGCCCAGCCTGCAGCAGGTGAAACGCCGGCAGGAGGGCTGCCGGAGTTGGGGGGAGAAACTCCTTCAACCGCTCTTCCAGCTTGCGTTTCTTACGCCAACCCCGCTTCTCCTTCCTCTTCTCAAGTTAAATGCTCCGCATCCCAGCCTTACTGCAAAGGCGCTTTTGCCGGCGACTACCGTTGCTATTCCACGCCAGCGAGGTACGGGGAGTCTGCCGGAGACGCGTATGCTTGCGCCGGAAAGCATGACGACAATCCGGGGGACGACAAGGGAACTGATTTTCTGGCGACTCAAAACGGGGGGTGGTGTGCAACCGGCGAGAAGGCGAAGGAAGTGGGTTGTGCAGCCGGAACTCCAGTGGTTTTCAGCACTCCCCAGGAATTCAGCCGCGATACGATAACGAGAACGGTTAGCGTTTGGGATTGCACTAGCAAAGGACAGTGGTGGAACGAAGGGGCTAAGACCGGCTCTGAAACCGTAGTCGGCGAAACGAGCAGCCAAAAGCCAGGAACTGGCGCAGGTAGTAAGACTCCAAAAACGCCGCCGGCGTCAAAGTGTTCTAGCCATACGACTGCCGAGTCTTGTTTTACGCAAGCAGGTTGTTCTTGGTATCTAAACGCGAACGGTGTTGGTGGCGTTTGTAAAATAGTGCCTACCCCAACTGGCGTTAAGGTGATAAGCGACTTCTGCAAGAACAAGTATGGTTCCAGTTATTCTTGCGTTTCACGAAACACCTGCGACCCTAGCCATACTACCGGCCAGCCGTGCGAGCTTAACGACCGTACCGGCGGAGTTTGTTGCAGCGCGCAGCGTCTTGGTTGAGCGTGGAGGTTGATTTTTATGTTCAAACTGTTTTCTTTTATGGTTTTGGCATCTTCCTTGATTCTTTTGGGTTGTCTCGACCAGATTCCCCAGCTTGGAGAAAAGCCTTCTCCAACCCCGACGTTTTCCGGCTTGAAGGAATTCGCTCAAACCCCTGAAGAATTGAATTCCTTGAAACTGCAAGCCCTTCCGGCTGACGATGCTGCTTTGCTTCAGGCGAACGAATTGTTCTTGGTTTACGCCGACGGGGTGGAAAAGCTGAACAACTTTGAGTTCGATTGCGCCAACTCGGATTTGTACCAGGGGAATTTGGATGACCTCCAGGCTTCCATCGACCAGGGGAGGAACGCCCTTCCAGTAATTTCCGATTCCAACAAGAAGGATTATTGGGACGGGTTTTTCTTCGGAATGCAAATGCAGAAAGAACGCTTCCAAGGCGATTTGGACGAGTTGTGCGGTTGAGTAACGAAAACCCTTAAATACGGTTTCAAGCAAAACTCTTTTCACGGAGATTGAAATGAAAGGCGGTTTACTTCATAACTGATTTTAGAAAGCCTTTTGCCAGTGGAAACTCCGTTGGAACCGAATTTTTTGTCGAGCCACCGGCAAGTAGGTCTACTAGCGTTTTTAAAGCGCCCGAAAGTCTAATTTCTATGTCTAAGCCTATTCCCTTCAATTTTGGTAGAAGTAAAAACATCCTAAAGCCGGTCAACATCACTTTTGAGAAGACTAATTTAGACTTAGATCTGTCAAGAGTTTCTTATAGCAAAATAGACGAACAACGAAAACTTGTTTTTCCAGAACAACTCACACCGGAATTAGCCGAAGAAATCGGAATGCACCTAGGCGATGGTTTTTTATCAGCTAAGAGGAACGAATACCGCTTGAAGGGTTCCTATATTGATGAGCGTGAATTCTATCAAGACTTCATTAAACCGCTTTACAAGAATCTTTTCAACCTAGATGTGAATCTAAAAGATTACACTCAGTGTTACGGATTTGAGGTTTCTTCAAGAGCTTTATGGACTTTTAAGACTAACGTCTTAAAGATTCCCGCTGGAAGAAAAACGGAAATACGCGTTCCAGATATTGTTAAAGTGAAAAATCAAGAAATTCTTGCAGGGCTTATCCGAGGTTATTTTGACACTGACGGTTGCCTTTCTTTTGTTTCAAAATATGGTTACCCTTCCTACTATCCTAACATTAATGCCTGCTCAATTTCGGAATATTTGATAAACGACGTCGCTCAGATTCTCTCGATGTTTGGTTTGCGACCTTACGTTTGGTTTGACGGTAATTGGTGGTCGGTTCAAATGTTTGGTTATGCTAATTTCTACCGATTCCTGGATTTAATAGGCTGGAATAGCAAGAAATATGTTGACAAAATCAATTCTTGGGTATTAAGATACCCGAAATTATCCAATGGCGCAGATCGTCTAGCCTGGTTAGGACTCAGGCCTGTGGTTTGTTCTCAAGACAAACAGAAAGCCTGCTACGCGAGTTCAAATCTCGCTCTGCGCCCTTTCCGCTTTCCGAAACCCTTTATTAGTGGGAAAGCGCGAATCGTTGAATCGAAATTCAAATTGCGAGGTGAGCTGAATGGGTGAGTTACTTCACGAAGAGTCCGAAGATCCGTTCCCCAGCGAAGCCCCGCATCGTCGCGTGCAAGCTAGATTCTAAGGCGCGGCTAGTCCTTCCCTTGTGCATTCGCGAAAAGCTTAGCGTAGCCAAGGGGGAGACCGTTTTGTTTGAAATAGAGTTCAGCGGTGGCAAGGCCTTTTTGCAGGTTTCCAAATCCGCTCCCAAGGGTTTGAAGCGGAGTTCGAAAAACGGGTGGGAGTCATGGGCGTGAGGAAAATGCCGAAGCGCACAAAGGCTTTCAGTCGGACGCTGGGGCGCACGCTGCCCACGGCGATTACGGTTAAAATACTCGTTGATGTGATATACGCAATAATGGGATTGAAATGACCGACCTTTCGCCGCCGCGCGGTTCCAGGGATTTCTTGCCTCAGGAGAAAATCTTGAGGAATTCGATAGTGGACACCCTGAGAAAAACTTTCGAGAAGTACGGCTTCAACCCACTCGAAACGCCAGCCCTCGAGAATTTCGATGTTTTGTCCTCGAAGTACGCTGGCGGCGACGAAATCCTGAAGGAGACTTATTCGTTGGAAGACCAGGGGAAAAGAAAACTTGGTTTGAGGTACGATTTGACCGTTCCCCTTTCCAGGGTTTTCGCTTCCCAGAAACTCGCCTTGCCATTCAAGCGCTATCAAATAGCAAGCGTCTGGCGAGACGGACCCATAAAGGCCGGGCGTTATCGGGAGTTTACCCAGTGCGACGTGGACGTGATCGGAGTAGCGTCTCCCAAACAGGAGGCGGAATTGATGGCTTTGACGCGGGATTCCTTCAAAGCGTTGGGATTGAAAGCGGTAGTGAAAGTAAACAGCCGAAAACTGTTGAACGGGTTGTTGGATTTTGCTGGAGTGCCCGAGTCCAAGCGCATTGCTGCAATTCTCGAGTTGGACAAGCTGGAGAAAGCAGGGAACCCCGGGGTTTTGGCAGAATTGGAAAAGCTGCTGGGCAAAAGCGAGGCGAAAACGGTTTTGGAATTGTTCGTGGAAGTTGAAAGAGAGAAAAGCCTGCGCGTGATAGAGGGGATGGGTCTCGGGAAGGAAGGGGCTGAAGGAATAAAGGAGTTGAACGAGTTTTTTGAATCCCTCGAAATGTTCGGCGTTTCCAAAGACTTCGTATTGTTCTCGCCTTCCCTCGCGCGGGGGTTGAACTATTATACCGGAATGGTTTTCGAAGCCTTTCTGGTTGCAGGAGAGGACAACGTGATCAGATCCTCGCTGGCCGGCGGAGGGCGTTACGACGACATGATAGGAAAGTTCGCTTCCTCCAGGGAAAAGATTCCTGCCGTCGGAATTTCTTTCGGTTTGGACGTGATTTCCGAAATATTGAAGGAAAAAAGCGCTAGACTCGGAGTGCAAACGCCTTACTCCGTCGTGAAGGTGCTGGTCGTTCCATTCAAGAATTTTTCTTACGGGTTGAGCGTGACGCAGGAACTGAGGGGGAGGGGAATAAGCGCTATTGTGGATCTGGAGGGGCGCGGGGTCTCGAAGAATATGGATTTCGCCAACCGCCAGAAGATTCCCTTCATAGTTTTTTGCGGTGAGAAGGAACAGAACGAGGGGAAGGTGAAGCTTAGGGACATGCTTTCCGGAAAGGAGGAACTGGTTTCCCTCCCGTCTGTTTTGGCCAAACTAGCCTGATTAGATTGATGCTCCCAATAGTTCATCCAGTTCTTTGAACGTTCTTTTTCTGAACCCGTGCTTTTTGATGTGTTCTTTACAGTTGTGAACTACGCTTCTAACGACTGCTTTGTTTACTTGCATGACTGCCAACTCCTTATACTATGAGATTGCTGTTTACTAGTAAAAAGAGCCTAATTTTAATTACTTCTTCCATAAGTTACTTTTCACAATTTTAGTTTCAAATGGTGCTGACAAGTGGTTTACAATCCGAAGGCAGTCGAGGAAAGCATCCTGCAAAAGTGGAAGCACGAGAACACTTACGCGGGCGTGAAAAAGGCTTTCGCCGGAAAGCCGAAATTCTATTTCATAGACGGTCCGCCCTACGCGACGGGCTATATCCACATGGGAACGGCTTTGAACAAGGTTTTGAAGGATTCGTTCATACGCTTTTTCCGCATGCAGGGGCACGACGTCTGGGACCAGCCGGGGTACGACTGCCACGGCACGCCGATCGAAGTGAAAACGGAAAAGAAATTCGGCTTCAAGAGCAAGAAGGACATAGTGCGTTTTGGAACGGATAAATTCATTTCCGAATGCAGGAACTTCGCTACGGAATACATAAGCGTGATGAACGACCAGTTCGCTAATCTGGGCGTCTGGATGGACTGGGAAAAACCGTACTTGACGCTGAACAACGAGTACGTCGAGGGAATATGGTTTACGTTCAAGAAAGCCTTCGACAAAAATCTGCTGTATAAGGGCGATTATCCCGTTCACGTTTGCACGCGCTGCGAGACGGTCGTGGCGTTCAACGAAGTGGAGCACAAAAGCCTGAAGGACCCCGAAGTTTTCGTCAAGTTCAAAATCGCCGGTTCCCGTAATTCTTTCCTGGTGGTTTTTACTACCACCCCTTGGACTCTTCCTTCGAACCTCGCGATAATGGCGCATCCGGATTTCGAATACGCGAAAGTAAAACTGGGCGGGGAAGAGGGGGAAATACTCATAATCGCGAAAGAGCTCGTTCAAAGCGTTCTCGAGCCCACCGGAAGGAAATATGAGGTTTTGGAAACAGTAAAGGGAAAAGAATTGGAAGGATTGCGGTACGAACATCCTTTTTTGGAAAAAGTTCCGTTGTTGCAAAAACTCGCTCGGGAAAACGAAAAAGTTTTCACCGTAGTATTGTCGCCCCGCTTCGTTTCCATTGCCGAAGGAACCGGACTCGTGCATTGCGCTCCGGGCCACGGAAGGGAGGATTTCAGCGTAGGGCAGGAGGCGGGCTTGCCCGTAGCATCGCCGTTGGGCTTGGACGGTATTTTCAATAGCGAGGCTGGATCGTGGCTGGAAGGGAAATACGCGAAGGCGGCGGACAAGACCGTTCTTGAAGTTTTAACGGAGAAAAGCGCGTTGCTGAGGGCGGGTTCGGTGCAGCATGAATACCCGGTTTGCTGGCGTTGCGACACGCCTTTGTTGACGCTTACGATTCCCCAGTGGTTCATTTCCATAACTCCCTTGTTGGAAAAACTGAAGGAAGAAAACTCTCGCGTAAACTGGATTCCGGAATGGGCTAGCGACCGTTTTGCGGATTGGCTGGAGAATTTGAAAGACTGGCCTGTAACCCGCCAGCGTTACTGGGGCGCGCCGGCGCCCATTTGGGAGTGCGCGAAATGCGGGAAGGTCGAGGTAATAGGATCTTTGAAAGAATTGCGTCAGAACAGCGGTTATGATCAAGCTATAGACTTGCATTTGCCTGCAGTGGATTTCGTAAAGTGGAAATGCAATTGCGGCGGGGAGTTCAAGCGCATTCCTGATGTCTTGGACGTCTGGTTCGACTCGGGAG
>CAYOZI010000005.1:0-18324 GCA_964408425.1 Microcaldota archaeon | reverse complement strand
GGAGTCGCGGCGTGGGCTTCACTCGGCTATCCCTCAGACCAGAAAAAGTTCGGAAAGCTGTGGCCTACGGATTTGCAGATCGAAGGCGTAGACCAAATAAGAGGATGGTGGAATTCGCAACTCATAACGAGCATGATCACTTTCGACAAGGCGCCGTTCAAAAACATAGTTTTCCACGGCTTCGTTCTCGATGCGCACGGGGTGAAGATGAGCAAGAGCTTGGGCAATATCGTCGCTCCGGAAGAGGTCATTGGAAAATACGGGAGGGATGCGCTGAGGCTTTTCTTCCTGAGCCACGATCCTTCCGAGGACTTCTACTTCAACTGGGAGGATGTGGAACAGGTGGCGCGTTTTCTCAACGTGTTTTGGAACACGTTCGTTTTCGTCCAGACTTACGCCCCCAAGGAAGCGGTTGCAGGCGCGAAAATCGATTTCGCTTCCCTGCCGCTCGAAGACAAGTGGATTCTCAGCAGGCTGCAGACGGTTTTGAAAACCCAGGAGAAGGGAAGGGAATTCCGCTTGTTTGAAACTTCCGTAGCCCTGCAGGATTTCGTGCTCAACGATTTTTCCAGGACTTACATCAAGCTTATTCGAGATAGGGTTTCGCCTTCGGCTTCGGGCAAGGAAAAGACGGACGCCCAGCTGGTTTTGAGGGCGGTTATGGAAACGGTAGCAAAAGCCTTCGCACCGTTCACGCCTTTCGTGTGCGAGGAAATGTTTGCGGAATTCTCGAAAGGCGAGGAGGCGAGCGTTCACGCCCAATCTTACCCTGAGTCCCAGTACGTCTTGATGGACGAGGGTTTGGAAAAGAGTTTTGTGATAGCTCTGGAAATAGTTGAAACTGCAAACGCCTTGCGCCAGGAGGCGGGAGTGAAACTGAGATGGCCGATAAAGGCTGTTTCAGTACAGTCCGAAGATGAGGGCGCGAAGAAAGCGGTTTCTTCGCTGAAGAGAATGCTCGAAACGTTTACGAATTCTAAACAGGTTGCAATAGGCGCTCTTGAAGGGGGAGATGTAAAGCAGGCGCAGTTTTCCAAGGGAAAAGTGTTTTTGGATGCGGCGGAAACGCCGGAGTTGGTTGAGGAACGGCTTTTCAGGGAGGTTTCGAGGCTCATACAGGATTTGCGGAAACAAAAAGGATTGGACGTTTCGCAGAAGGCAGTTGTTTATGCGGACGGTTCGATGGAATTCCTGAAAAGATGGAAGACTGTTTTGGAATCAAAAACTAATTCAGAACTCCAATTCCGGCCTTTGAAAAACGGGAAGGAAATGTCGATAGGCGGGTTGAGCGTAGGGGTAGAATTGTAGGATTCATGCGTACTCGTCCGGGTTTATCCAATACAGCTCGGGATTTGCATCTTCAATCTGTTTTCTTTTTTCCTTAAGTTCCCTGAATTTTTTGAGGATTTCGCTGTACTTGGCGTACTTTTCCATGAACGCCTGGTCGGCGTGGAATGCCGTAAGCCTGTTTCCGGCCTCCTCGGTTTCAGCCAGTACCGGCAGGGCGGGTTTCACCCTCCGTACTATTTCGGCAATGTGCTGTTCTGCCGTATGAATGTGGTCCGGATGGAGGGCATAAGGGAATATGTTCCGCTTGATTTCACTGAAATACCGGTTGAAGTGCATCTGCGCCTTCATTTGCGGGGTGATTCCGGAAAAAACCCTTGAAAACATCTGCGCCCTGGTGGCTGCTAGGTCGTGATGCATTTCTTTAAAGTTCGAGTGCTTCATTTTCCCGAAATCATCCTCGAATTTCTTGAGCAAGTCCGGTTTCTGGTAAACGCTTGTCGCGCTGTTGTGCAGCCTGGATGTCCACAGGGCTATGGCGACCTTGTTTGCCTTCGGTACGTCGGGTTTGACTTGCGACGCCATTTTCACCCCGTATTCGATGCTTTCTTTCGGAAGCATCAGGTCCGTAATGCCGATAAACCCGAACAAGTTTTTCTTCAAGGAATTATTGGTCTTGAACCCCAGTTTCGACGCAAAGCCGGTTAGCACCTTGTTTCTCGCCTGCTTTCTGCTGAGCTTGACTCGGTACTTCGTGCGCAGCATGTCTTCAAGCTTGCGCACTTCGGTGTAAAACTGTTTCCTTGAGGCTCCCTTTCCAAAAGGCGTGATTTCTCCCATGAAGCGATTTCTACGCGAATAAATTTAAACAGACCTACGCCCAATGATTTCATGCCTTTGGAAAACAAGAAGCACGAAAAGTTTGCGGAATGGTACTTGGAAGCCGTGCAGAAGGCGGAACTGATGGACTACGCTCCGGTCCAAGGGTGCATGGTTTTCCGGGCGGATTCGTACTTCGTGTGGGAAAAGATCCACGATTATTTGGATCCGCTGTTCAAGGCTGACGGCGTGAAAAACGCCTATTACCCTATGTTCATTCCCGAGTCGTTCTTGAAGATGGAGTCGCAGCACTTCGAAGGGTTCGTGCCCGAAGTGGCCTGGGTTTCGCAAGGGGGGAAGGAAGAACTTGGGGAACGGCTTGCACTAAGGCCCACCAGCGAAACAATCATGTACCATTTCTTTTCCAAATGGCTGTCCTCTCATAGGGATTTGCCTTTCAAAACCAACCAGTGGTGCAACATAATCCGATGGGATACGAAAACCCTCAAGCCTTTCTTGCGCACTCGCGAGTTCTTGTGGCAGGAAGGGCATACCGTGCATAACACCAGCGAAGAGGCGGATGAACAGGTGAAAAGGGCGTTGGGCTGGTATGCGAACTTGGCCCAGGATATTCTCGCAATTCCGGTTTTGAAGGGTTTCAAGAGCGAGGCGGAAAAGTTTCCGGGCGCGTTGTATTCCACGACTATAGAAAGCATCATGCCTGACGGAAAGGCGCTGCAGATGGGCACGTCGCACAATCTCGGCCAGAATTTCGCGAAAATGTTTTCCATCAAGATCAAGACCGCCAGCCAGACTGAGGATTTCGCTTGGCAAACCTCGTGGGGGGTTTCGACAAGATTGATAGGCGCGGCGATAATGGCCCATGGCGATGACAAGGGGATAATCTGGCCTCCGAAAATAGCGCCTGTGCAAGTGGTAATAGTCCCGATTTTCTTCAGCGAAGAGGAAAAGCAGATGACGCTGGTTGCGGCAGCCCGTGTCAAGGAAAAGCTTTCCGGATTGGGGCTGAGAGTCGTGATAGATTCTTCGGACAAGACTCCCGGCTTCAAGTTCAACGCCTGGGAGTTGAAAGGAACGCCCGTGAGGATAGAAATAGGGTTGAGGGACTTGGCGCAGCTTGGCGTAACGATTGCGAGAAGGGATTCGGGAGAGAAGGACTTCGTGCCCGAGGAAAAGGTCGTCGAGAAAGTCGAGTTTTTGATTAGCGACATTCAGGAGAAATTGTTTTTGAAAGCCAAGATTTTCCTCGACTCTCACACTACGTTGGTAAAGAATTTCGACGAGTTCAAAGTCGTTCTTGAGGAAAGAAAAGGATTCGTGGTGGGCGAGTGGTGCGGGGACGCGCGTTGCGAAGAGGCGATAAAACAAGAAACTTCTGCAGACATCCGCTTTATCCCGTTCGACGCGACCGGAAAAGGGACGTGCGTTTACTGCGGAAAGCAGGCTAAGACAACGGCGTATTTCGCGAAAGCCTATTAGAAAAAGAATAGCCCCGGGCGGATTCGAACCGCCGTCCACAGCTCCAAAGGCTGCTATCCTGGACCACTAGACGACGGGGCTGTACTCGCTCGCTTTTGCCTTAAAGCAAGCAAATTAAAATATTCCCTGCGTTTGTTTTATAACTGTGGTTTTTTACTCTGACTAAAAGGAAAAAGGGTGGTTGCTCATGAGAAAAAGAAGGCCTTCGGATTTTCCGGGTTTCGGCGGTTTCGGCTTGAACGACGAGTTTTTCGAAGAGTTCGAAAAAATCGAGGAGGAAATGCGGAAGATGCTGGAATCCCACTTGAAGGAATTCGAGTCGGATGAATTCAAAAGCATTGACGATTTGAAGCCCCGGATATATGGGTTCACGCTTTCATTCGGGCCTGAAGGGAAAAAGGAAATAATGGAATTCGGAACCGGATCCCAGCCTTCGAAAATGCAAAAGGCTTTGCAGGAAAAGAAGGCGGGATGGCAGCCTTTCGTAGAGGTTTTGAACAAGCCGGGGGAAGTTTCGATAGTCGCGGAACTGCCCGGAGTGGAATCAAAGCATTTGGACTTGAAGGCTTTTCCCAACCAGTTGAACTTGCGCGTTTCAGACCCGTTGAGGCTTCTTTCGAAAACCATCGCCTTGCCTTCCGAGGTGGATCACGCTTCGCTGAAGTACACTTTGAAAAACGGGATTTTAGAAGTGGTTTTGAAGAAAAAGAAATGAAATCATGACCAAAGCGCAGCTTGAGCTGTTGATAAAGAAAAGCGGCGTTTCTCCTTCTATAGCCCACGCTTTTGAAAAAGTGGACAGGGCTGATTTCGTTCCACCCCAATCGAAGGGCGAGGCTTACGAAGACCGGCCTATCCCCTTGCATGAAGGCCAGACTACTTCCCAGCCTTCCCTCATCGCGTTCATTTTGGAAAAGCTCAGGCTGGAAAAAGGGCATAGGGTTTTGGAGGTTGGAACGGGCTTCGGCTTCCAGACCGCTTTGCTGAGCGAGCTCGTCGGGAAAAAGGGCTTTGTCGTTTCAATAGAGTTTTTCGGAAGGATTTACGAAGAGGCTTTTTCGAGGCTCAAGGGAAGGAAGAACGTTTTGCTTGTCCAAGGTGATGGAAATAATGGTTTTGCCGAAAAAGCGCCTTTTGACGCGATTGTCGTGAGTGCAGCCTGCGCTTCCACGCCCAAAACGCTTTTTTCCCAGTTGAAGGAAGGCGGGAGGATGGTTTTCCCCCTCCAAAAAGCCTTGTTCGCCCAAGACCTGGTTTTGGTGGAAAAGAAGAAGGGAAAGGCGCTGGAAACCGTCCTTTTGCCAGTGGCGTTCGTCCCCCTCCGTTGAGCAAAGCCACCGGCAAGAAAAAAGCCACCGGCAAGGTGGTGTCGACTCGAGTTTAAAAACTGCGGTTTAATGGTTAGTCTCCGCGCTGGGAAAAAGGTGATGGAAAAAAATGGTTTGCAGGAATTGCGGGAGGAAATTTTCATCGTGCTGCGGGGACGAGCAAGAATATTGCTTGTACTGCGATGTGGCTAGCGCGTGTTCTTGAGGGATGCAGAGGTGGTTTGAGATGAAAGTGGACGTTTCGAAGTTGCCGTACAAGGCGGTTTTGGAAGCTGTAGATAGGGCAAAGTGGGCGGTTGAGGAGTTCGCCTGCGACAACGGGAGGGTTGTCCTCGTCTGCAGCCCCGGCTAGCATAAGCTTGTCACCCCGACAGGGTTTTTGAAGGAAAGGGAGTTCGGAATGGCGGCGTTTTCTCGCCTCTCGACCCTTCTTTTTGCCGCCGCCTTTCCGGACAACAATTAAAAAAACTTGTTTCCCTTACCTTTTCAGAGAGAGTTTCCCTCGAAAAAGGGAATAAGGTGAACCAGCCCCCATGTTCGTTTCGAAAGTGACCCTTCAAAACTTCAAGAGCTTCAAGAAAGGCGAAGTGGTATTTCAATCCGGATTCAATTCCGTGGTCGGGCCCAACGGAAGCGGGAAGACGAACGTAGTCGATTCCCTTCTTTTCGCGTTCGGGGAGTCGAGGCTGAAATCGATGCGCGTGAAGAAAATACGCGACTTGATTTTCGAGAACAACAACGTCGGCGAGGTGACCGTCGTTTTATCGGACGAGTCCGGCTCCAAGCAAAAAACCATAAAGCGCTCGTTGAGGAAGGACGGGAAGATAAAATACGCTTTGGACGGAAAGCGCATCAAGAAATACGTTTTGGAAGAATTCCTCGCGCAAAACCGGATTTCCCTGCATCACGTCATCAAGCAGGGAGAGGTCCAGCGGATTGTGGAAATGAATTCGCAGGACCGAAGGATGATGATCGATTTCGTGGCCAGCATAAGCGAGTACGAGCAGAAGAAGAAGGAAGCGATGGGAGAGCTGGAGAAAGTCCATTCGAAGGTTTCAGAGGAAAAGGTTTTGCTTTCCGAGAAAGCGGGTTTTCTCGAAGAATTGGAGCGGGACAAGAAGAACGCCGAGAAATTCGTCGGATTGGACGGGCTTTTGAAAAGGACTAAAGCGACAGTGCTGGGTTTGGACGTCGGGGCGTTGGAGAAGGATTTCGAGAATTACGTCAATTCTTCTCTCGAGTTCGAAAGCAAGCTGAAAACCCTTTCGGGCGAAATCACGAGTTTGGAAGAGCAGATTATGCTCAAGCAGAAGCGGAAGGACGAGGTCAACAAGACGATTTTGGAGAAGAGCGAGGGGAAATCCGGTGAATTGCAGAAGAGAATCGATTTTCTCCAGAACGAGTTGAACAATTCGAAGGGCGTGATCGAGAGGAACAAGACGGGCGTGAAGGAAAAGGAAGAAGCCTTGAATTCGCTGTTGAGGGAAAAAAGACGGGTGGAAGACGAGCTTGCGGGAGTGAAAAAACAGGGGAAGGAACTCGAAGGGGAGCTGGAAGCGACTCAAAAGCTTTTGGGGGAAAAGCAGAGGGAGTACGACGATTTGGTTTCGAGAGGCGAGTCTTTCTCGAAGGAATTCCACGCTGCACGAAAACAAATGGCGGATTTGGAAGAGGACATGCGCCTTTCCAACGAATTTCTCGGTAAACTGCAGGTGGAGGTTTCAACCGCCGAAGAACTGAGGAAACTAAAGCACAACGAATTGGAGCGGCTGCAAACGGGAAGATATGATGAT
Organism: Microcaldota archaeon; assembly: GCA_964408425.1. Taxonomy (GTDB): domain Archaea; phylum Micrarchaeota; class Micrarchaeia; order Norongarragalinales; family Norongarragalinaceae; genus UBA10210. The sequence continues at coordinate 11,597 of CAYOZI010000005.1, read as the reverse complement.
TATTCGGAGCAGAAAGGGCTTTTGGAAAAAAGGTTTGAAGAGCTTTCACTGGACGCTGGAAGGATAGATTCACTGCTTTCCTCGCTGGTGGAGAGCGAAAAACAGCTTGTTGAGAAGCTCGGGGCGCTGGACGATGAGATTTTGAATGCGCGCGAGAAAATGACGCGCGCCGATTCGAGGCTGAAAACCGCCGGGAGCAGCAGGGCGGTGGATTCGGTAGAAAAGCTGAGGACGGAAGTGAAAGGCGTTTTCGGTACGGTCCAGCAGCTCGTGGATTACGACACGAAATATTCTCTTCCAGTTTCCGCAGCTTTGGGGCAGAGGCTGCATTACGCTGTCGTTGATTCGGTTAAAACGGCTGGCAAGGCCATCGAGTTTCTCAAAGCAAGAAAACTTGGTCGCCTTTCGTTCATTCCCTTGGACAAGATTCAGGATTACAAGATTTCCGCTTCCGAGGAAAAACTGAAGAAAGAGGACGGGGCCGTCGGCTTTCTCGTCAACCTTTTGGATTACGACGAGAAGTTCGGGAAGGCCGTAAGGTTCGTTTGCGGAAACACGCTTTTGATGGAAGATTTCGAATCCGCAGAGGGTTTGGTTCGGGAAACGAGGATGGTCACGCTAGGCGGAGAGCTCATAGAACAAAGCGGGCTTGTAACGGGAGGGAAGGCGAACGAGGAGATAAACCCGTTCGTGGAAGCGAAGGAACTGCAAAAGTGGGAGGATGCGCTTGAAAAGGCGAACGCCGCGAAAACGGATTTGATAGGAAAATTGTCGCAATTGCGTTCGGAACAAACTGATTTGAGGAAGAAAAAGGCTGAAACCGAGATTTCAAAAGCCCGCGCCGAACTCGAGCTCAAGCACGTCGTCGAGGAGGAAAAGGCGGTTTCGGAAAAGCAAGGGAACATTTCCAAAGCCGTATCCCAGCTGAAGAAAGAGATTTCGGAAGCGCAGAAGAACATCGACTCGAAGGACGAGGAGCGAAGGGATGTAATGCGGAAGATATCGGATTTGAACATCCGTTTCCTGGCCGCGAAAAACACTGTTGATGTCGAGAAGGAAGAGCAGTTCGGGAATATGATCCGGGAGAAGGAAAAGCGGCTTTCAGACCTGAAAATACTCGTTTCGGATTACGCGAACCAGGCTGCCGGGAAGAAGACTGAATACTCTTCGCTGGAAAAGCAGGTTCAGCTTTACGGACGGCAGGAAAAGGATTTAGAGAAGGATTTGCTGCATTTGCGCGAAGAGATGGATGCGGCGGAAGAGAACATCAAGGTTTCGAGGAAAGAGCTTCAGGGGAAGATCGAGGAGTACGAGAAGATTTCCTCGGCGATGAAAGACCTGTGGGACGAGTGGAAGGGGTTTGAAGAAGAGATAAAGAAGCTCGGAGAGATGATGGGCAAGCTGAAATTTGAAAAAGAGTTGAAGATAACGCCCAAACAGTCCGAAAACCAGGTTAGGTTGATTGCCACCGAAACCCGTCTTCAGGAGTTGAAAGCGCAGTTCATGGCTTTCGAGGGAATAGATCTTTTGGGAAGCAAGGACAAAGCCGAATTAGTCATCAAGTCGAGAGAGCTGGAAGCCGAAATAACTGCGTTGGGCGCGATTAACATGCGTTCAATAGAAATTTTCGAAGAGAGGGCGAAGGAATACTCGCAGCACAAGGAACGCTTATCCCAACTGGAGACGGAGAGGGAAGCGGTCATAGCGCTGATAACGGAAATCGAGGGGAAGAAAAAAGGAACGTTCATGCAGTCCTTCGATCTGGTCAACTCGAATTTCCAGAAGATCTTCCAGCAGATTTTCCCGGGAGAGGGAAGCTTGGTTTTGGAAAACCCCGACAATCCTTTCGAAGGGGGACTGACCATGCAGGTAAAGCTGGAAAACAAGGACGTGAAATACCTGGAATTGATGAGCGGCGGGGAGAAATCGTTGTTAGCGTTGATATTCATCTTCGCATTGCAAGGCGTCAACCCGTCGAGCGTCTATATCCTGGACGAGGCGGACGCCGCGCTGGACGAAGAGAATTCAAGAAAATTGGCCATGCTTTTGAAGGCGTTGAGCAAAGACACTCAATTCATAGTGGTAACGCACAACGAGGCGGTGTACAGGGATGCAGATTGTCTCGTGGGAGTGGCGATGGCGGGAAGAGAGGGAAGCAGGCTTGTGGAAGTGAAATTGTCCCAAGCCGGGGCGAAGCCTCTTTAATTTTACTTTATTTCCGCGTACAGCTTGTCGAAACCCATTTTTTCCCAGGCGCTCACGCTTACGACTTTGGACGGGAATACGGAGATCCTTCTTTTTGCCAATTCAGTCTTGTTTTCAACGGGAACGGTTTTAGTTTCCCACCTGTCTTCGATCGTTTTAGCCAGCGCTTCCGCGTCTTCATGCGGGGCGGTTCCGGCTTCGAAAACCAGGAGGATGCAATCGGTTTTTTCGAACGGGTTTTGCTTTGAAAAGAAGAACGAGCCCAATCCCGCGGAGTAATCCAAAAGCACGAAATCCAAACTTTCTTCCTTAGCCGTTTTCAGCCAGTCGGTTTTCCTGCTTTTGCGGGACCGCGCGTCCCAAAAAGGTGAGTATTTCAGCGCCTTGGCGTTCTCGCCCATGTTCGCCACGCCTACGCTCAACCCTTTTTTTTCCAAAAACTTGGAGAGCGAAAAGGCGAGAGTGCTCTTTCCGCCCTGAGGCGGTCCGATCAACGCGATCGTTTTCATTTTCCCCACCGTGTTTCCTTAGCGTTTTTCCCCCTCTTAAACAATAGCTTTTTAAGCCTTTTTTCCAATATTCGTATTGCAATCCACGATTTTTTAGGGGCTATAGAGCGTAATGTTTAGCGGTTTTTTGAAAGGTTTTTTTCGGGATTTTCAATTTTAAACGGTGGTTAACGATGAATTATGAGGATAAAATGAAAGGAACAACTACCGTGGGCGTTTCCTTCAAGGAAGGGGTTATACTCGCAGCGGATAAGCGGGCTACGTACGGCACTTTCATTGCGGCCAAGGACGTTGACAAGATTCACGTGGTCGGCGATACGATAGCCATGACCATAGCGGGAGGCGTTGGAGACGCGCAAACGCTCGTCAGGGTTTTGAAAGCGGAATTGGAATTATTCAAATACTCGAAGGGGGAGAACATGACCGTGCAGGGAGCGGCGACGCTTTTAGCCAACATCCTGCAGGGAAACAAGTACTACCCTTACATGGTCCAACTGATAATCGCAGGTTTCGATTCTTCGCCGCAGTTGTTTGATCTGGATCCTTTCGGGGGCCTTATCAAGGAAAAGTACGTTTCAACAGGAAGCGGAAGCGTAGTCGCATACGGATTGCTCGACGAGCATTTCAAGGAAAGCATGCAGAAAGAAGAGGCTTTGCGGCTCGCGGCAAAAGCGGTGAATTCCGCTTTGAAGAGGGATAGCGCGACCGGGGAAGGCATAGATTTGGTTTGCATTACCAAGGGAGAGGTAAAGCGTTATTCGAAGGACGAGGTCAAGCAATTCTTGTCGAACTGAAATATTTTTTTAAAAAAGCGTTTTTCACACAGAGGCTTGGAAAAGCGTTTTTTCCACGTTTTGGGCGTGAGCGAAAGGCGGTGGGGCCGTTTTCGTTTTCAGCATAAGTGGTTTTTTCGGAAAAACACCCAACCCAGCGTAAGACCGGAGTGTGTACTGTAAAGTGATTCCAACCGATTCAACATCAAAGGACAACGGAAAGAACGGCAACGGCAAGGGCAATAACCTGAAAGAGATGCACGAGGCGATTTCTTCGATTCTCCCGCCTAATTGCGAGCTGACTAAAGTAGAATTTGAAGGGCCTCAGGTCGTTCTTTATCTGAAGAACATCAAGGCGTTTTATGAAGATGATAATCTCATAACCAAAATCGCTTCTAAAATCAGGAAAAAGATTTTGTTGAGGTGCGATTCGAGCGAGTTGATGGAGCCTGAAAAGGCTTTGGAGGAAATCAAGAAGCTTATCCCTCCAGAGGCGGGAGTGAAGGAAATTAGGCTTGATGCTCCTTTCAACGAAGTTTGGATCGAGGCTTTGAAGCCCGGAATAGTCATTGGAAAATCGGGCAGCGTTTTGAAGAGCATTATTACCACTACGGGCTGGAGCCCGCGCGTTTTGCGTTCCCCGACGAGCCCCAGCGAAATCGAGAAGGGAATACGCAATTCGCTTTTGGCGAATTCCGAAACCCGCAAGAAGTTTTTGACGAGCTTGGGAAAGAAGATAATAGAGCCTTCTTCGGGAACGGATTGGATCAAAATAACGGCGTTGGGCTCTTTCAAGGAAGTGGGGAGAAGCTGCATTTTATTGCAAACGCCGAAAAGCAACATTCTTTTGGATTGCGGAATCAACCCCGACACTGCCGACCCCACGCGCGCTTATCCTTACTTGAACGCGATGAATCTCGCTCTAGACCAGATTGACGCCGTGATACTGTCCCACGCCCACATGGACCACTGCGGTTTCATTCCCTACTTGTATGCTTACGGCTACGACGGCCCCGTTTATTGCACGACTCCCACGCGCGACTTGGTTGTGCTTTTACAGCAGGACGGGTTGAACGTCATGCGTTCAAACGGCATGACCCCGCCTTACGCTGAAAAAGACGTCAAAACCGAGTTGGACCACATGATCACGCGGGATTACGGGGAAGTGACGGACGTCACTCCCGACGTGCGGTTTACGTTTCACGATGCGGGCCACGTTTTGGGTTCGGCCCAGGTTCATTTGCATATTGGAGAGGGGTTGCATAACTTCGTTTATTCGGCGGACATCAAGTACGGAAGGACCAACCTGTTCAATCCTGCGGACACGCGCTTTCCGAGAGTGGAAACGTTGCTGTTGGAAAGCACTTACGGCGGGAGGGAAAACGTCCTTCCGAGAATCGAGGACAGCGAGGCGAGGCTCGTGCAAGTGATACGCGACACGCTTGCGAGGAAGGGAAAGGTTTTGATTCCGGTTTTCGCTTTGGGAAGGGCGCAGGAGATCATGCTTGCGCTTGAGAGCAGGATGCAGCCGGACGAGGCTGTCGTGTATCTCGACGGCATGAGCAAGGAAGCGTCCGCCATCCATACCGTTTATCCCGAGTATTTGAAGAGGAACGTGCAGAGGAGGATTTTGCAGAACAACTCTCCTTTCGACAATCCGATGTTCAAGCGCGTCATTTCCAAGGAACGCAAGAGCCTCATAGAGGGAGACGAGCCTGCAGTGTTTTTGGCCCCTTCGGGAATGCTTACCGGAGGGACTTCGCTCGAGTTTTTGAAGCAAATGGCCCAGGACGAGAGGAATACGCTCATTTTCGTGGGTTACCAGAGCGCTTTGTCGCTCGGAAGGAAACTGCAGAACGGGTTGAAAGAACTGCCCGTCCCCAATTCTTCGGGAAAAACCGATACGCTGAAAATAAACCTGCAGGTGGAAACGGTTGACGGCTTCAGCGGGCACAGCGACCGTTCCCAGCTTTTGGCGTACGCGCGCAATTTGCGCCCCAAGCCCCTCCGCATTTTCACGAACCACGGGGACGAGGCGAGGACCGAGGATTTGGCCCGCACCCTCAATCGGATGCTGCATACGGAAACGCGCGCGCCGATGAACCTCGATTCTATACGCTTGAAGTAGATTTGCATGGGACTGTTGATAACCGGAACTCCAGGCTGCGGTAAAACGATTTTCTCGAAAAAATTATCGCGTTTTCTCAAAGCGAAGCTTGTCGACATTAACGACGTCATCAACAAAAACAAGATCTACCGGATGAGCGGGAAGAAGGAAAAAATCGTTGATTTGAAGAAGCTCTCGAAAATACTGGAGGGGATTCTGGCGAAGGAAAAGAACGTCGTGATAGAATCGCACTTGCTTTGTGAAATGCGTTTGCCTTGCGAAAAAATAATCGTTTTAAGATGCAATCCCCTGGTTTTGAAAAAACGCCTGGAAAAACGCGGCTATGCCCTCTGGAAGGTGAAGGAAAACGTGCTGGCTGAAATGCTGGATTATTGCATCGTGAGGGCAGAGGAGAATTATCCGAAGAAAAAGGTTTTGCAAGTGGATTTTACGAAGCCTCTTTCCCCGAATTCGGTTTTGAAGAGGGGGAAGAATGACGAAATAGATTGGATGCCTTTGTTTGACCGGCTGGGGAAAGGATTAAAGGGCTTTGCAGATTGAAAACGCCGAAAAAAAGGGTTTAAAAACTCTTGTCGGTTATTACTGCGTTAGGCTTTTTTACGGGGTGAACCCTGCAGATGCAGATTTTAAAGACTGAAGACGATTGGGATGAAGAGGAAGAGTGGGACGAGGACGAGTGGGAAGAGGACGAGGAAGAGTAAAACCGCGTTTTACCGTTTTTTCTTTTTCTAGTTTCTTTTTTTGCTTTTTTTACGCGGGATTGTTCTTTTCAGCGGCTTTTTTCCGCCTTTTCCGTCTCTTCCATGAGCTGGATGGTAATCGCGTCGGTCGGAACGGCTTTCTTCTTGTCCAAGCCGAGTTTTGATAACAGCAAATTGTAGGTTTTTTCCTGCGCTTCGCGGGCGCGGTCGAACTTGGTTTCGGGCAACGCGAATTCCATGAACGATCCGATTTTGGCTATGTCCAAAACCTTGATGCGCAAAACGCCGAAGTTGAAGTTCCATTCTTCCAACTCCCTCGCAAACGCCTCTTGGTACCCGAGCTTGTCCAACTGTTCTATCATGGAATAGCTGCTTTGCACTTCGAAACCCAAACGGTCTTCTTCCTGAAGCATATAGCCGTCAAACAAGAGGGTTTCCTTTTGGGTGCGCTTCTCGCTTCTTACTATGAAATAAGCGAATATTCCCGAGTTGTCGCCGAACTGCTTCGCGTGGATAACGTCGAAAAACTCTCCGCCCGAAACGAACACTGCCTTGTTTTTCTTCAGGTTGTAAACCGCCTTCTCTGCGTCTGGAATTTCGAACGAAAACCGCTGTTCGGGCAGCTTCCACTTTAACTCGTGTTGCTTGAACTTTTTCTTGAGCAGGAAATCAAAAAACCCCATTTTTCTTCACTCCGCTTCCTTAAGCCCCTCTGGCTTTTTCCTTAAAAACAAGAACGCGAGGGCGATTAAAACCGTTGCGCCCAATACTCCCATGCCGATGTTAGTCCAGTTGTTTTGGGTTTCTTTCTTTGATCCTTCCAGAATGTTTTGGTTCAACTCCCTTGCCATGACCCAAGCGGTGAAGTCGAATCCTTTTTGCGAATAGTCTTTAGCCTGCGCGAGCGTCCGTTCGGAATCTTGGGTTCCGAATTGTTCCTGTTTTTCCTCGGCTCTGGTTATTTCTTGGGCGGTTTTCTCCCGCTGCTGGAGAATAATGTTCTTCAAATCTTCGAGCTTCAGCGAAGCGCTTTCCAAAGAATCGTTCAGTGCGATCGACGTTTTGGCTTTTCCAGCGGCCGTAAGAAGCTTTTCAAGCTGGGTTTTCGCGGTTTTGCCCTGCTGGTACAAAACGTTTCGGGACAATTCCCAAGAGTTTTCCTGCGTTGGCGTAAAGGCGACGTCAAACCCTCTTACCGCGCTTGAAGCTTCTTCCTTCAAAACCGAAAGTTCTTGGGAGAGCGTTTCGAAAGAATTTTTCTCGTCCTCGGCTTTCTGGCCGGCTTCAAGGACTTTTTGCCTGGCGTTTTCCACTTCGATCTCCGCTTTTTCCCAATTGCCCAGCAAAAGCTGTTTTTTCAGTTCGAAAACGCAGTCTTCGCATTCTTTCTCCAGCTTCTTCTCCTCATCCCACAAGCGGTTTACTTCCCCCTCGTTCCACTTTTTCCCTTCAATCGCGCTTTCCAAATCCAGTTGCGGCAAGAGGGTTGCAGGCGTGCAGTCCAGAAGCACTCCTGCCTTCATTTCCTCGCGTTGCTTGAGGGTTTTCGCGTAAAATTCCACGAGTAAAACGCCTTCCTGCAACAACGCTTTCTTCACGCCTTCGCCCGTGATGGTTTTTACTTTCCCGTCGCATCCTTCCTCGGCGATCTCGCCGTTGAACTCCTGAATATCGGCATGAGCGCTTTCTAGAGCGTATAAGATTTCAAAACTGTTTTCGAAAGCCCTTCCCTCGCGGGACAGGATGACGGGGTTGGGGTAGGAATATCTTAAGGTGATGGCGTTAGAGCCTTTTCGGGCGTAAGCCAAAACCCTTATTTCGGACGAGTTTGCCGAAGAGTAAAACTCCGCCTGCTCCCCGCCCAAAGACTCGGCGTAATCGACCGGGAATTGGTATCTCCTGATTATAACGACGTCCGTATCTTCGCCGGAGTCGAAGTAAACCTTTTCCTCCACCAGCGCGTTTTCGAAATCCGCGTAAACCGTTTTGCTTTCCGTTTTTTTCTCGGAAGCGATTTCCTCGAGAGTGTCGTACTTCACGAAGTATTCCGAATCCTCTTCCGCCTTGTCCAAGTACACTTTTCCGGCTGTTTCCACGTCCGCGCTTTTTTCGGTTACAACCGAACCCGCGGGAATTGTGATGTCCAGTTCAATCCTCTTGTCGTAGCTCAATGGAAGCAGGTTTTTCAAGACGATTTCGTGGTGGACGACCGTTTTTTCTCCCAAGACGGGAATGTCGAATTTCCTGCTTTCAACCGCGCTTTCCTGCAAATGCTTTCGCAAAATTTCTGGGGTCCTGACTTCCACTTCAGCCAGCACTCCGTTCAGGAATGCGCCGGTTTTCTTCAACTCTCCCGCCAGGTTTTCCACGTCTATGCCTTCCCCCGCGCTGAAAAACCCTTTCAATTCCACGAGCCTCGTCTGGTCCGAGACGGAGAGGAATTCCTTTACGGAAAGGGCTTTGTAAAACATCTCATCCATCGTCCCGTATTCTTCCATCAGCAGCGCGAGGGCGTTGTCTTTCAACTCGGTTGTTTGCGTCTGGAAGTAAACCAAATCGGCCGCGGAAGCGAATGGGGCGGCTTGCTCGATTTCCTGCAGTTTTCTTTCCTCCAGATCCACGTTCGCGTCGTTCGCCGCTTTATCCAGAAAGTCCTTTAGTTTCGAGATTTGAGATTCGAGCCTGGTTTTGAGGGAGGATGCGGAAATAGTCTGTTTCAAAACCCCTTGGAGGTTTTGCAGCTCGACGATTTTAATTAAATAGAAATTAATCCTCTCCCCGCTTGTTTTCAAAGAGCGCGGTTCGAACGACTGTTGCAAGAGCATTCTCGCCCGCGAGGCTTCCAGCGCTCCGGCGGTAATCAAAAGCTGTTCTACCTTGGTTTTCTCCGCCAAAACCCTTTCCTTCAGCGCTTTTTCGAGGAAAGCGCTTTTCTTCACGATTTCCTCAAGCTGGAGTGAAGCGGTTTCCAGTGCTTGCACGCTCTCGCGCATTTTGGAAATGCTTTCGCTCGCGTAAGCCTCCCCCTTCCCGTTCCATTCGGAAGCAGATTGCTGCTTCAACTCGGAAGCGATCCTCTCGTTTTCCCTAGCGCTGGAAAACTGTTCTTCAAAGGATTCGATTTCGTATTCCGCGGCAACGCCGCTCCCGCCGCCTGCAAGGAAAAACGCGTTTTCGCCTATCCCCTCCAATTCCTCCCCTTCAAGCTTGTTTTTCAAAAACGCAAAGCGCGTTTGAGCGATTTCGAAATCCCTGACCGAATTTTCGTATTCCTGTTCCAAGAGGAAAATGCCTTTCAAAACCTTGTCGTCCGCAGTGATTTCCTTTTCCAAAAGGCTTTGTTTGGAAACGAGCGTTTTTATCGCGAGGGCTATGGAAAAAGAGTCGAGCGTGCTGTTCACGGCGAACGAAGCTTTGACGACCTCGCTTCCCAAGCTCGTTCCCTTGGAATTCCGTTTTTCTATGTCGCGTTTCGCCTCGCCCAGCTCTTCGATAACCCCTCCGGCAAAACCTTGGAAATCCGGCCCTATCATCCTCTCGAGCTTTGCAGCATTACCGTCGATAATGCCCAAGCCTTCCTGCGTGGCGAGCGAAGCTTCTTTCAGCGCCTTCATGCCGTACGAAAAGCAGTAGATGCTGTATTGCCTGTAGGCGGCGAGCGTTGCCAGGCTCACAAACCTTGGTTGGAGGTATGCGAAGGATTTCGCTTTTTTCAAGAGAGTTTGGCTTTGCCTGGCATGGGAAAAGGCGAAGTCGCTGCGCAAGTTTTCAGCCAGCGTAGTGTCTGCATTGAGGAAACCGGCGCAGGACTTTGGATACAACGCATAATAAGAAAAGCTCAATTCCTTGGGTTCAAGCAGAAAGCCGTACTCGCCCAATGCGAAAGAGAAGGGGGAGATTAATATGAAAGAAAAAAAGAGAAAGAGGGCTTTCACCTTTTCATTAAGCCTAGCCCGTTTTTATATTATTCCGCTCAACCGAAAAACATTTTGTTGAGCCAGCCGACGATTTCGTTGCCGATTGAAACCACGTCGGCTTCCGCGTCCGTAACTCCGCCAGAAATGCCGCCGATGGTTCCGGTTCCGGAGGTTTGAGCCGGGTATGAGCTGGTTACGGTGGTTGCCGTCAATTGGTTGCAGGCTCCGTTGGAACAGCCTAAGTATCCGCAGTAAATGTACCTGGATCCTATGCCGCCGGCGCTGGTGCAGTAGTATTCGGTGAGCAATCCTGCGCTGCACACGTCGGTCTTTGTTTCAGCAAGGGTGGATGTGGACGTTATCGCGTTTGCATTGTATTTCGTTACGGTGCCTTTCCTGTTGTAGACGATTCCACCGTCCGAGTCCTTGCAGCCTTGCGTTATGGCGGTAGTGCCCGTTCCCGTGATTGCGTCAACCGGGCTTGAAACCGTCGGGCTAACGCACCTTCCGGTTTGAGAAACGGTTCCTGAAGGACAATTGTACGTGGTTGCTCCGGAACACTTTTGGGCTGACGGGGCTGCTGAAGTTGGAGAGCAGTAGTAATCGACCACTTTGGTGGTCGAGCCTGCCGGAGTGTAATCCCAGTAAGTGCCCGTCGCGTCGGTGCAGCTTCCGCGAGTTGCAAGGCGCCGTTCGAGCGTCAGGCTGGCGTCGGAATCGGTGCAGGCGGCCGTTGTTGAAACGGTTATGGTTTTGCTTGCGCTGCCGCTCCCGTCTTTCGCACTGCAGGTTACCGTCACGTCGGCCGACGGGGTTGAATCGAGAGTCCTTTGGAAAGACAAGCAAGCCGTAGTCAAGCACGGCAAGTCGCGTTTTGCAAAAGAACCGATTTGGAACGAGCAAGACGCGGCTTTGTTTGCAGTTGCGTAAATCCTCTTCTGGTTATCGTTGTAATGCGCTTCCGTAATCGCGAAAGCAGGAGCTTGGGTTTGTTGGGCTGGTGTAACGGTGAAAGCAGCGTTTGCAATGTTGTTCGTCTCGTCGGATTCAGCAACCCGATTCAGAAAGTCTGCCGTTACGGTGAATTCCTTGTTTCCTGCAGTGCTGCAGACAACGCCGAAGGTTTTGGTCTCCTTGGCTCCAGGAGCCAGGGTAATCAAATGCTGGCCCGTATAACCAGCTGCCAGTGTGCATCCGATCAAATTCCAGTAAATGCCCTTCGCTTCGATAACCAGGTAAAATCCTTTCGCCTCTGCATTGCCTTTGTTCTTTACGGTTACGTAAAGAAGGCCGTTTTCCCTGATGTTCGCCGTGGTTTTCTTCCACGTTGCGCTCGTGATCTGCAAGTCCGGCTGTTTAACCTG
>CAYOZI010000004.1:0-47327 GCA_964408425.1 Microcaldota archaeon | reverse complement strand
TCGTTAAAAAAAACGAATGGGAAAAAATGAACTCTCGACCGCGACGAGCCTGTATGAGGTTCCGCCTACAACCAATACCACTCATCAGAAAAAATCTGCGGTTAAGCAGACTTATACTTTCCAGTGGCTAGAATAGGTTGTAAACGAAATTACCCCCGGGGTAGCTTGTCTGTCAGAATGAGCCCCCATTAATAGGGACATCATTGTTCGTTAAGCCCTGCTTTCGCACCTGCAACCCATTTTGTTAAGATTACAGTCAGTCCAACATGTGTCTTTAACCCTCTACAGCCGACTTCTGACCGGCTTGAGTTGAACTTAGGGCGCCTTTGTTATTTTTTCGAAGGCGTGCCGCCCCAGCCAAACCACCCACCTGCAGCTGTCCTCTCTCGAGTAAGCAATACAGTCGAAAAATAGCAGTGTCACACTTTCGCCTATCCCGCCCCCGGAAGGGCGGACTTAACGGCTACTGCTTACACTTTGATTCTCCAACCGAATTACAACAACAGGCTGTGGTTAAGCTCCACGGGGTCTTCGTTTCCCTCTAGGATTCCTCGGCATGTTCACCGAGAAGTAGGTTCACCAGGTTCAAGGCAGGGACAGCAGGACAGTCGTTACGCCATTCATGCAAGCCGCCAATTAAGCGGCGAGGTACTACGCTACCTTAAGAGAGATCTCCTCGAAGGCAGTCTCTAAAAACGACTGGCTTTGATTCAGAGTTACTCCCGCTCTTTGCCGGTCCTTTGCTCCCTTGAAAAGGAGTTTGAGATACCAGTAGTGAGCAGGCGTCAACCACCGTACTAGACCTTTCGGTTTTGCGGTGATTTGTGTTTTTGCTAAACAGTCGCTGTCCCCTTGTTACTGTGACCTACAAACCCCCAATCGACAAAGTCTATGGAAGAATGTAGGCAGCCCTTATCCCGAAGTTACGGGCCTAGATTGCCGAATTCCCTTGCCTTGATTATCCTGCCACGCCTTGGCTTGTTCTGCCAGGACCACCTGTACTGGTTCTGGGTACGGACACTCGAGATCACTCCCGCGTTTCTTTTCAAGGGCTCGAGGATTCAACCCAACCCCCTTGCGGGGGCCCGTCACTGTTTAGCCGAATGCTCCTCGTTACGAGACTTCTCCGGCTTATCCAGCTTAACCACCATGCGGGTGGTGGGCATATCCCCAAGCGTCGAAATACGGGCTTTGCGTTGCCGCACTTACTCGAGTGGTACGCGAATATTAACGCGTTTCCCTTTTGACATCACATTCGTTTAGTCTTAGGATCGACTTACTCTTGGTCGACTAACGTTGCCAAGAAACCCTAAGTCCTTTCGGCGTCCAGGATTCTCGCCTGGAATAGTTGCTACTAGCACCAAGATTTTCATTGCAATACGCTCCACAAGATCTCACGACCTTGCTTCTGCGCGAACTGCACGCCCCTCTACTAAACCAAACGCAACTGCGTTTGTTCTGAAGTATCGGCGAACTGCTTAGTCCCGAGAGTTTACGACGCACCGGTCCTTGATGGGTCCGCTGTTACGCGTTGTTTAAAGGATGGCAGCTTCTGTTCCTACCTCCCCACTGTCTGGGAACCAGCACGTCTTGAGTAACACTCAGCAGTTTCTTGGGGGCCTTAACTTCAGTAAGCGTCTTTACGCCCTCGCGGCACGCGCTTAACTCATGTCGCCAACTCCGGCCTTCTACGGCGTTGCCAGCTTCGGAGTTTGATAGCAAAGTGAGGGCTTTCGCCCCCGTATTTCGCAATCGGTAGCTCTACCTGACAACAACCTCAAACCGGGCTGAACTGCGGTTCACTTCGAAGGGAACCCGCTATCGCCAAGCTCGAATGAACTTTCATCCCTAAACGCAAGTCACCCAAGCAGATAGACTAGCACTGGTTGCGGGCTTCCACCAACCTGAAGGTCGGCTTCACCCTGCTCGCGCTTAGATCGCTTTGGCTTCGGGTCTCACAAGAGTGACTTGACGCCTGTTAGGACGCCCTCCCTCGCCACTTGCGTGGTTGCGGAGATTTCGCTTTCGCTTCGCACAATGCTTGCCACTCTCGTGAACTCCTTGGCTCTTGCTTCAAGAAGTACGACACGACCCCGTGCCCCTTGCGGGGCCTTTCGAGCCGAGTCTTAATGTCGCCGTTCCAGTTTCAGGCACTTTTAACCCAGCTTTCGCTGTGCTTTTCAGTTTTCCCTCACGGTACTTGATACGCTATCGGTCTTGAGTTGTATTTTAGGGTTGCAAGTTAATACTCGCAATTTCACACAGCCTATCAAGGCTGTGCTACTCTGGATACCCTCCAATCCCTCTGCATTTGCTTACACGGCTATAACGTTCTAAGGCGGAATTTTCCAATCCCCTTCAGCTCTGCTTCAGGACTAAGAGAAGGTCCAAACTCCACATCTCTACTTTCCTTGCGGAAAGGATTCGGTTTGCCCTGGTGCGCTTTCGATCGCTCTACTCACGCAATCCCAATTGGTTTCTCTTCCTCCGCTTACTAAGATATTTCAATTCAGCGGGTGTGCGCCCCTCTCGGGGCAATTCGGGAACCTTGGGTTCAAAGCCCGCATGCGGCTACCCCAAGCTTTTCGCAGCTTGCTGCGCCCTTCTTCGCCACTCAAGCCAAACCATCCACTGGAAGGCTTTATAGCAACAACTACTCCTCGTTAAACCTGCACAGCTTCATGAAAACGGGTTTTCCCCTGCGGAAAAACCCAAGTCAGCATCCAGTTTCGAACGCCTTCTTCCGGAAGGGCTTACTCCAAAACTTTCTTTGCTTACGTCCGTTTTGAGGCGAAACGCAAACGCAAATATTCTTTTTTTTCTTTTTTCTCAATGGACTCGGTGGGATTTGAACCCACGGCCTCCTGCTTTTCTGGATCTTCTTTGGTGAAGCTTTCTTCGCCAAGAAAGGTTCTTGCAAAGCAGGCGCGCTGCCACTGCGCCACGAGCCCAACTTATCGCTCTCGGCGCGACATGGCGCGATTGCATATTTTATAATCATAAAAGGGGAAGAAGAGTATTTTTTTCACAAGAAATCTTTTTTACGGACGCCATTTTTCCGATTTAAAGAGTTGGGTGATTGATTTAAAGGTATAAGGGTATTCCGTCCAAACTAAACGCTCTTTTTTTTCAAAATCAGTTCCCGACCGATTTTTTGTTTGGAGGTGATCTAACCGCAGGTTCCCCTACGGTTACCTTGTTACGACTTAACCCATCTCATCAAGCTCTAGCTCGAATGCAACCTAAGCTGCAGCCTCACTAAAACCTGACTTGAGTGGCTTGACGGGCGGTGTGTGCAAGGAGCGGGGACATATTCACCGCGCGATGATGACACGCGATTACTAGGGATTCCAACTTCATGCGGACGAGTTTCAGTCCGCAATTCGAACTGGAGCGTGGGTTAGGCGATTGCCTCCGCCTTTCGGCGTCGGAACGCATTGTCCACGCTTTTGTATGCCACGTGTGGCCCAGCAAATTCAGGCCATACAGACCTAGCGTCGCCCTCTCCTTCCTCCCACTTAACGTAGGCAGTCTCAACAGAGTGCTCCCGAAATTTCTTTCGAGGTCGCAACTGTTGACGAGGATCTCGCTCGTTGCACGACTTAACGTGACACCTCACGGCACGAGCTGACGCTGGCCATGCAACACTTCTCGGCTTGTTAGCTAAGATCTTCAGTCTGAGCTTCATACTGCCGTCTTTGCTGGTGAGTTTCCCGGCGTTGAGTCCAATTGAACCGCAGCATCCACCCCTTGTGGTGCTCCCCCGCCAATTCCTTTAAGTTTCAATCTTGCGATCGTACTCCCCAAGCGGCAGACTAAACGGTTTCCCTACGGCACTGCAGCAACCCGAAGTCGCTGCAACGCCAAGTCTGCATCATTTACTGCACAGGACTACTCGGGTTTTTAGTGGTTCGAACGGACCAAAGCTTTTGTTTGAAATGAAACTTCCGTAGTTGATTGCGAAAGAAGTTTAAACAAAAAGATTTGCTTTTGCCCTTTTTTTCAGTCCGAACCAGATCTAATCCGATTCGCTCCCCTGGCCTTCGTCCCTCACCGTCAGACGTGTTTTGGTCAAGCGCCTTCGCCACCGATGGTCCTTTAAGGATTACAGGATTTTACTCCTCCCCCTAAAGTACCCTTGACCTCCCCCACTCTCAAGCTCGGTAGTATCCCCTGCAAGCCTATCGGTTAGGCCGATAGATTTCACAGAAGACTTGCCGAGCCGGCTACGGACGCTTTAAGCTCAATATTCGTGGATACCACTAGTTCTACCTGTGTTACCGCGGCGGCTGGCACAGGATTTACCCAGAACTTATTCCACCGGCTATTCAAGCCGGTTAAAAGCCACCCTTTCGGATGGCACTCGGATTACCCCCGTCACGCTTTCGCGCATTGCGGAAGTTTCGCGCCTGCTGCACCCCGTAGGGCTCGGGCCCTTGTCTCAGTGCCCGTCTCGGGGCTTCTACTCCCATAGCCCCTACTGATTACAGGTTTGGTGGGCCGTTACCCCACCAACAGCCTAATCAGCCGCAGTGCCATCTTGCAGCAAACTCGCTCCAATTCGCGGTTTAGTTTGAACAAAAATCGTTCCAGATTTCTTGTCCTATGGCGTGTTACCCCCACTTTCGCGGGGTTATTCGCCTCTACAAGGTAGGTTCACTACGTGTTACTGAGCCGTCTGCCGGGACTGGAAGTCCAGTCCCTAAACTTGCATGGCTTAGTCGCAATCCGATAGCAGTATCCTCCAGCAGGATCAACTGGTGTTATCCTTTACATAAAACTCGAAAATAGCGTTGTTTCGAGCGTAAGGATGGCGTAATCGCATTCTAAGATCCCAACTTAACTTCTAGGAAAATTGGCGTCCTAAAGAGTTGATGTGATTCAATACTCCTTCTTCCCCTACGTCGAACCCAAATGAAAACCGCCATCCATTTTGAGATGGAAGAGCGTGATCTTGGTTTGAGTGCCCATGCTCGCTGCAGCGGAATCAACAGCAGAGCCAGTCATGGTACGCAAACTCCTAAAACGCCTTTTAAAAGGGGTTTTAGTCACAGAGAAACTCGACTGTGGCTTGCCGGGAACTGCAGCATTAGAAAAACACCGGTTCTGACGAATCGATGCCTCACTAATAACCATGAAAATAGTATAAAAACGTTTCTAAAGTCCACAAAGTCCACTCCAACGGCAGAGTTCCGCAAAACCGTAAAACGCTAGCCGCGGGGGTTTAATTCACGCTTTGGGAAGAACTCGCAACCGGGCTTTAAGCGTCCCTTGAATCCCGTCGTACTGGTGCATTATGATTTTGTACGGATTTTTCTCGTTGTCGATGACGTTGAGTATTTTTATGAACGCCTCTTGGTCTATGCCAGAAACGTGAAGGTCGTGAAAACCAGGCATACCTGGAACCTCATGGATAGTGTGCTTCAACTTCATTTTTTCCAAAGCCTTTCGAAGGACCATATTCCAACCACCGAAGCAAGTAAGCTGAAAAACTTTAAAACTCTTTTGAAAGACGCGGTTTTTTATTTCCCCTAACCGAGACGATTGGTTATGCACGCGCAATTCGAAAAAACACTGGCCAGGCTGAACACTCCGCCTAAAATCCAAGATTACCTGGATTCAATGCAATACAACAAGGGGGAAACCGCTTATTCCGCTTTCAAAGCGTTTTCCTTGAAAAAAGCGCATTGCCTGGAGGGAGCGTTGATCGCGGCGGCTGCGCTGGAAAAACACGGTTTTCCGCCGTTGCTCGTGGATTTGATTGCCGTCAGGGATGAAGACCACATTATCGTTCCCTTCCAACTCTACGGAAAGTGGGGTTCCATCGCGAAAAGCAATTTCTCGGGATTGCGGTACAGGGAACCGGTTTTCTCTTCAATACGGGAATTGGTTTTGTCTTACTTCGACCATTATTACAATTTCAAGAAACGCAAGACCCTCCGCTATTACTCCGAGCCGCTGGATTTGAACAAAACCGGGTTGGATTGGAAGTATTCCGAAAAACCTTTGCACAAAATAAGCGATTTGCTGGCGGAACAACCACGTTTCAAGACGATAAGCGCTAAAACGGAAAAGGTTTTGCGAAAGGCGGACGAGCGGATTTTCAAAGCCGGTTTGGTAGGACGCTTGAAATAAAAGTTTTTTTAAGCCCTGCTTTCGTTAGAAAGTTTGAAGGTGATTGCTAGTGCCTAGGAAAATGAAAAACGCGAAGGAAGAAGAGTGCGATTGCGGAAACTGCGGCGGCGGAAAATGCTGTTGTGGTTACGGCGGAATGCACGGAAAGGGTTTCGGAAAATTGTTGTTCGGAATAATCCTGCTTTTGATCGGAGGAAGCTGGCTGGGCAACGATTTGGGCTGGTGGAATTTCAGCCTGCCTTGGTTCCCGCTTGCAATCACGCTCTTGGCAATAGGCTTGATCGTAAAGTGGTTTTGGAAGCGCCAGAACTACTGAAAAGAATCAGGCAATGTCGACAAATCGCTTGAGCCCCAGCTTTTTTGCTAGGGGCGGTTTCATCGCGGCATAGTACTTTGTTTGTCGTTCAACGACCCCCCACTGTTTCTTGTAAGGCTCGTCCCCTACCCCCAAGTCGTAGAACGACAGATTCATCGATATCGCCCGTTCGACGTCTTTCATCAAGAGGAACGTGGGTATGGAAAGGCTTTTGCTCGAACGGTCCCACCAACATCCAAGGTAATCCAGCCCGTTTTTAGCAGGAATGGAAATATGAACGCCTAGAAGCTTTTCTCCCGAGTACGCGCTGAGGGTGGAAACTCCCTTCCACACTAGCAACCTCCGCTTGAATTCCACAGGCTCTTCATTCCAAAGATCCAGAAACCATTTTCCAGCCTTTTCCAAAGCGTTTTTCTCGTTCGGAACGATTTCCGTCGAGGAATTTTTTTTCTCTATCCTCCTCAAGTCCTTGCGCAAATCATTATCCAGCTTCAGTTCCTCGAAAGAATCCGGGAGAAGGATTTCGTTCGTCTTGCTTTCCTCGCCTTCGCACTCGAACCCTACAGGGCAGTCTGGATGGATGTCCTGCACGTAAAAAGGCAGAGGAAGTTTTGTCAGGTCTTTTTCCTCAAGCCACGCGTATGGCATGAAGTCGACGTCCCTCCACGTCCAGTAGAAACCCCCGTCCTCAAGAAATACTTTTTCGAATTCCATCGCAAAATCACTTTTCCCCGTGCAAGTGCCAGTCCCAATATACGATCAGCTCGTGGCTCCGCCAGTTGCCGCCTATCTTCTCGAGATACTCTTTTTCCTTTCGAGTTGCGACCTTGTGCGCGTCGTCCAGGCTAAGCCTGAATTTTTCACACAAGAACTTTTCGACAACCTCGTGGACGCACAAAGCCCTGAACGATTTCTCCCTATCCTTGCCCAGTATTTCCCTGTCGATGAAAATGTCTTTCCTGCGCCTGCTCCAGTCCGCCACGAACTTCTCCCTCTTCACGACGATGGAGTCGGAAACCCTGTAGCCCGAAAAATCTAGGGAAACCCGGTTTTTGGAAAAACGCACACTGGAAACCTTCGCAGCCAGGAATTTGCGCATGAGCTTCCTTTTCTCGACCGATTTCACAGGAGTCTTTTTCAATAAAACCACGTTCTTCCAAATGAAAGCTATTGTCCTAACGGAGGAAGACCATTAAAATATGCGGGAGGGGGCAAATGAGTTATCTGCGCGGATAAGTTAGACTTTCGATGGCCGACACAGCAAAAACAAACAGGTTTCCGAGAAAGGCGCTTAATATCAGTGCAGCGAAAACCTTCGCGGTTTCAAAGTGATATGTAGAGATTATTAGAAAAAAGCCCAAGCCGCTTTTTGCGCCAACCATTTCGGCGACTATTGCACCAACTACAGCCAAAGTTGCGGAAATTTTTAAGGCTGAAAAAAAGTACGGCAGGGCCACTGGAAAACGCAGGTGGGCAAGAATCTGAAGTTCGCTTGCACCCAAGTGAAGCAGGGATTCAAGATGGGACTTTCCGATAGACTGCAATCCTATTGTGGTGTTGACTAGCACTGGAAAGAAACTCATTAAGGCAGACATGATTATTTTAGATTCCAAACCCGTTCCAACCCATAAGAGCATCAAGGGGGCTAGCGCGACTATTGGAACTGACTTTAAAGCCACGGCGATTGGAAACAAAGCATCGTGGGCGGTAGTCGAATAAACGAACAGAACTGCAAGCAGTATGGCAGCAAAACTGCCCAAGAGCAAACCAAAAAAAGCTTCGACGAACGTGATCCAAAAATCGCCCACTAAACCCGGCGTATTATAAAATTCCGATAGAATTTCGGTTGGTTTGGGCAGCAGATAACCAGGAATCTGGAAAAACACCGCGCCAGCCTGCCACACTATTATTATTGACACTAAAAATGCCAGTGGCAGTATTTGCTTTTGCATTGTCAGCCACCGCACAATTGGCGTATTTTCCCGGTAAGCTCAAAAAACTTTTTCGAGTGCCTCAATTCTTTTTTACGAGGTCGTTCTAGCGGAATGTTAACTATTTCCATCACTTTAGACGGCGGGCCTGAAACGACTATGACCTTATCCGAAAGGAAAACCGCCTCGTCGATAGAATGGGTAACTAAAACTATGGAACTCAACGGCTTAGTTGAGTTTTCAAACAACAGACTCAAGTCCACATCCAGCTTGTGGCGCGTAAGCTCGTCAAGATTTGCGAACGGTTCGTCTAAAAGCATTATTTTGGGGTTTATCACCAGACATCGGGCTAGTGCGAGCTTTTGTTTCATCCCGCCGCTTAGCTGGTCTGGAAAATGCTTTGCAAAATCTCCAAGCCCAACCGCACTAAGAGCGCGAATAATGCTCTGGTCGGAATATGCACTATCGCGTTTTATTTTTATAGGCAAGGCAACGTTTTCCGCTGCGGTAAGCCAAGGGAAGAGCGCCAAATCTTGGAAAACCATTCCGAAGAGCCTGTTGCGGCTTGCGTCAACTGGGCGCTTGTCAAAAATCGTTATTCTCCCGCCATCGGGCTCAGACAGCCCGCTAATGAGTTTCAGTATAGTTGTTTTTCCGCATCCCGAAGGTCCGACTATAGAAACAAACTCCCGGTTGTTGGCGTTGAAAGTAATGCCGTTAAGCACTTTATTGATAGAACTGCCATGCTTAAACTCTTTTGAAACGGACTGAAAACTTATTGCAGGCATATGATTTCACCCTACAAATTCGTTCGTGAAAGCAGTGCGAACGTCAATTTTAGAGTGCATTTGCTCTTGGCTTAAGAGTAGATCCTGCATTGAATTCAACACGTGTTGATCTATCCAGCCTATGCTGGACTGGCTTGAAACGATTAGAGGAATGCTGGCAACAAGCATCTTCGTCTCGTGGCTTGACGTAGTTTTAGGCTGGTACTTCAGCGTATATTCTACAGCTGTTTCCCAGTTAGTCGCAGCTTCCTCCCAACCCTTCAAGGTGGCTCGCACGAATTTGTTTACTACATCAGGATGCTCCCGTAGCGTGCGTTCTGAAGTGATTATAGTGTCATCGTACAACTCGATCCCATAATCGTTTGGGTTTATCACCGTAACATTGAAACCTTTTTCTTGCGCGGCAATAAGTTCATTGATAGCGTAACCAGTCCACACGTCAACGCTTCCAGCAAAAAACGGCGTTAGGTAATACTTTACTGGCACGACGTCCACCCTCGAGATATTTATCCCGGTTTTTTGAACTAGAAGATTCCAGACCAGTTCGTCTTCAGAACCGTATTTGATTCCAACGCTCTTCCCCTCAAAGTCCTTCGGAGTCGTTATGTTTGAACTATTCAAAGCAAAAAATACGGAGGGGGTCTTACGATAAATTACAGCTATGCCCACGACCGGAATTTTCTTTTCACGCGCCATGAGCAAGCTAGAAGCGGAGGTTATTCCAAAATCATCGGACCCTGATGCAACCATTTGGACAGACGGATAATCTACGCCACCCTCGTTGATCTCAACGTCAAGACCCTCGCTCTTGTAGAAACCAGCTTCTTGGGCATAATACACTCCGGCAAACTGGGCTTGATGCAGCCATTTCAGTCTAACCGACACGCGGTCAAAGCCATTTGCTTCAGACGTAGGCTCCGGGTTGAGAATGAAAAAACCGGCAGCTATGAGAGCCAAAAGCAACAATGCCAACACCACTAGTTTTGACGCCACCATTTTTCACCTATTCTATCCGCTCGGCCAAACAGATAACCATTAATCCTCCAAAATTGGAGGATAACTTTAAAAATCGAAAAAACAAGGATAGCGTATGGAAGTTAAGGCAGTACTCGAAAAAGTGGGTTTCACGCCCAGCGAGGCTGAAATTTACCTCGCATTGCTAGAACTTGGAAGCGCACGGGCCGGAAAAATAATAGAAAAAAGTGGTTTACAGAATTCAGTAGTCCACTTTTGCCTTAGAAAGTTGATAACCAAGGGACTGGTTAGTTACGTCGTTAGTGGTGGGATCAGAACTTACACGGCAAAATCTCCAAAAAACATAATAAGAATGATTGACGAACAAAAGGGCGACTTAGAGGCAGCCCTGCCAGAACTGCTTAGACGCCATGAGGGTGCGGTTGAAGACCGATGGGTCGAAGTTTTTGAGGGAATAAAAGGCAGAAATGTAATGTTTGACGAATTAATTGGAAACGTTTCTCCATATAGCGAATATTTGTTCTTCACGGCTAACAAAGAAGGTCACAATGAGGAAATGCAGAATTACTTCAGGAAATACGACCTCAAACGACGTGGAAGGAAACTCGAAGTAAAAGGCATCGCACCGAAAAAACTTGCATCGTTGTTTAAAGGTAGGGGCATAAAGATGCGGTTTACAAACCGTCCAATCCCTAAAAGCATTAGTATTTGTGAGGACAAGATAGCTTTTTTAGAATGGGCCGATAAGCCTTTTGGATTTCTCATAAAGTCAAAGCAGTTGTCTGACGACATGCGCGCATTTTTCTACGGAATTTGGAATGAAATAGGCAAAGAGTAAGTGCAGGGGGAGGGATTTGAGCGTCTGTAGTTGGGTAACTACCTTGGCGGCAAAACATTCATTTTGCGCTACAACCTTTTCTGCCAAGGATTTGGAAGTAAATCTTTAAGCCTGACCACATTGTTTTTTCCAAGAATTATCTCTGTATTCCAATTACTCTCGTTGATTTGATACATTAATTCTCTGCATCTCCCACAAGGAGGCAATACAGTCCCGTCATCCGAAACGGCTACGATTTTTTTAAGTCTATATTCGCGGTTAGTTACCATGCCTGCAATAGCGCTGTGTTCTGCACAAAATCCCACGCCACAACAGGCGTGAATGCTCGCACCGACATAGACGTTATTTTTATCGGTGATTAATGCGCAGCCGACATCTCCAATTCTAACCTCTTTCGATGCTTTATGTAATTTGGCCACTTTTTTTGCCTTTTCAATCAAATTCTCATTAGTTATTCCCATTTTACAACACCTTTGTTTTATCGACCTGTTTAAGTAGTGCAGGGGGAGGGATTTGAACCCACGAACCCCTAGGGGAATGGGTTTTCTAGGAATTTCAATTTCTTGAAACCCGCCTAAACCCATCGCATTTGACCAGGCTTTGCTACCCCTGCGTCCAACAAAAATCGTGCTTGGCGTCATTTAATTGGCTTTTGCAGGGTAACGTGGAAATCTCTAAAGCCCTTGTTCTTGTACAAGCCCAAAGCCCCCGCGTTCTTGACGTAAGCCGAAATCCGGATTATCGTTTTCCCTTTTCTTTTTGCGTAAGAAAAGCATTTTTCCAGCAAAGCGCTTCCAACGCCTTTTCCCCTATGCCCCTCATCCACAATCAAATCGCAAACGGTTAGAAAAGCGTCGTCGTAAATCGGGTTTTCCTTCTTTACCGTCAAACGCACGTAACCGACGATGTTCCCCCCATCCTCGGCTTTGAACAAAACGTCCTTTCTTTTTTTCATTCGCCGTTTCAGGAAACCGCGGATTTTGGAAAGGGCGTTTTTCTTCAGCTTGAATTTTGCAATCGAGGAAGTGGATTTTGAAAGCTGCAGCCCCAGCCTCGCCAACGCCGGCGCGTCCTTGACCGAAGCAATAGTTATCTTCATTTCTACTACCCGTACATCGGGTTTTCTTCCATCTGCTTGTAATCCTTGTGCAGGGATTGCATTTTTTCTATCGCATCCTTCATCTTTTGTTCCACTTGTTCTCCTTCCTTGTTCAGGGGCTTCGTGTCGATTTTGAATCCGGCCATTTTCCCCAGAAAATCCAACAGCCTGGCGCAACCTGAAGGGTCCAATGGCTTGTTAGTTTCTATCATCAAGTTCGCCGCCGGAAACTTCTGGGCCGCGCATTCGGCTATCAACACTCCGGAAACCCCCTGAGTAGCGCCTTCCTTGATCAATTCCACCCCGCCCGACTTTAATTTCGAGAAAACGGCTGGGGTTGAAGCGATGCCGTGAATCGTGTCCTGGGGCAGTTCAGATGCTATTCCGGCCAGGCTGTAGATCGCCTTGGCCTTTTTCTTCCTCGCGTATTCAATCAGCTCCCGCGCCAGGGGAAGGACGATTTCCGATGGAATGACGAATTCGGAAAACAATACGATCATGTTGTGGTCTTCGCAAGCGTAAACCCGGGCGGGCGAAACGGGCTTGTAATCGTGGATTGCTGCAATCGGCGGAAAGTGGGTTGACGAAATATAACCGACGAGCTTCATGCACGGCCTTCCTGCGAGGAACGAAGCTGCAATTGGTCCGACCATCCCTATGCCCGGAAACCCTTCTATCACAATCGGGTTTTTCAAATTCACTTTTTCTATTTCCTTGATCTCAACCATCATTTTCCCATCACCGCGTTAAAGCAAAAACGAACCGTTTTGCATTAGGGGGAGAATTATATTATTATTGCCCCCCGCACGAGGTTGAACAGCAAGAGGGATAAGGGAAGCATTACGGCGAAATACAGCACCGCTTTCCTCGGCTTTTCCTCCGAACGCGCTATGAAAACGCTCGCCACGAGGGCGAAGATGGCGAGGTACGCCTGGTTTCCGAACAATACGGCTTGTTGCAGCGCCGGGTCGGAATGCATTTCGAGAACGTCTTCCGCAAAACTCTGCTGCAAAGAAGCGGAAGCGGAGTAAAGCAAAGCGAGGATTACCGGCACGAGAACCGCCCCGCCTATCAGCAGGGTGTATTTCTGAAGCGAAAAGGAAGCTGAAGTTTCCCTAACTATCTCTTGAAGCGAGTAAACGTCTTCCGCCGTTTCCTTGAAAGCCACGCTTGAATCCGCTCCGGAACGGTAGAATTTCGATAGCATGGAGCAAGTGCGGTTGAGCAATGCCGAGGAATTGCGCTTTTGCATAGCTTCCAACGCGTCCTTGACGGAATAGCCGGCTTGGATTTGCTTCAGCGCTTTGGCGAACTCCACGCTCAACGGCCCGAAATCGCTTTTCGCGATCGACTCGAAGATTTTTTCAACAGGGGTTTTGCGGGGGAACGAGGCGATTTGGAACAACGCCGCCGGAAGCGAGGCGTCAATCTCCCCCTGGCGTTTTTCTATCTCGTACTCACGATAGAAAAACAGGAGCAAGGAGGGCAACGTCAGTGTAACAAAGAACAAGAGCGTCAGGTAAACCAGCTGGGTTTTCACGAAAAACAATTCGGAAACCGCCAGGAGAAAGGAAAAAGCGGCGGTGTACAGGAATACCTTGTCTTTCAACAGCGAAGCCATTTATTGCAGCACCTTGGGTTTTACGATGGTCAAGTAATACAACACGGAGAAATCCGCCAGGGGAAAAACGATTATGAAAGCCAAATACAGGTCCGTGGGAGTAAACGAAAGGGAGAGGAATACCGAACCGACGATCACGTAGGCGGAAAACAACGCGGGAATTATCGTGCTCACGCTTACGAACAGCAATCCGAAGAACGATTGTTTCGCCGCGTATTCCTTGCTCTTGAGCTTTTGCAGTTCTATCAACTCGTCAGCCAGTTTTCGCAACCCCTCCGCATTCAACCCGTGCTCGTAGGAAAACGACAGTTGCATTGCAGCTCTTTTTACTGCAAGCGAATCCACCCTTTCCGCCATTCCCCTAAGCGCTTCCTGGACCGAAGATCCCACTCGAATGTCGTTCGAAATTTTCTTGAATTCCACGCTCGCCTCGCCGTATCCCTGGGAAAGGTAATCAAGCACTTTTTCGAATGGCGTGTTGAACTGCAAATCCACCGCAGCCGCCCTCAACGCCAACGGCATGTCCCGTTCCACCGATTCCGCCCTGCGTTTTTTCAAAAAGCCCAGGTAATTCAACGAAAAAACCAGGGCTAGCGCAAAGCAAAACATGGAAAATGCGATCGCGTAAAACACTCCGGTGAAAAAGAACGAGACGACCAAAGCGAAGAGGAAAACCATTGCCGACAATATCACCGCAAAACCTGCGTATTGCTTTGGGGAAAACGGCAGCCTGGATTGAATCAGGTTTTTCCCCAGTTTTTTCATCGTAGGAGCATCGAACTCGAACTCCGCCACGCCCAGCGTCTTGACGAGCTTCAAAAACATTTTTCCACTCAACCGCTTTCGAACGAAAAAGCCTGCACTTGCCTCGTGAAGTCCTCGAAATCCTTCGCTTCCATTTTTTCCAAAAACCTCTTTCTTTTTTCCATTTCCGAGAAAAACTCTTTTTTTCCCGAAAACCCGTAATTCTGAAGCGTTTTCTCCACCACGGCGCTCGATTCGAGGTTTTTCGTCTTCTCCAAAACTTTCGAGGGGTTCAGACAAAACAGCAGCCGTGCGTTCCCTTCGACGACTTCCGCGATTTCCGTAACCCGCCTTAATTCAGTCGCCCGCTTGTTCTTGGAATCGAAAAAGGAAATCCTCTTTTGGACTAGAATCAAATCCAACGCATCCAAATCCTCCCCGCTCACGCCCAGCGCCTTCAGCCTCAACAGCGCTTCGGAAGCGGAATCGGCATGAAAAGTAAAGAAAGACCCTTTCGCCTGGCCCGCCAGAAGGGAATCGAATAATGCCTCAACCTCCTCCTTCCCCCTCACTTCGCCTATCACGACCCTGTCCGGCCTCATTCTCAGCGTATCTTTCACCAATTCCCTCATTCCCACTCCCAGCTCTTCGTTCGCCAGTATTTTCACCAGATGCCTATGCAGGAAATAAAGCTCGGGCGTTTCTTCCGTTACGACTATGCGCTCGTTGAGCGGAATGAAGGAAAACAAGGCGTTTAGCGTCGTGGTTTTTCCACTGCCCGTATTTCCCGCAATGCACAACGACACGTCCCCGTAAATCACCGTCCACAGGAAAGCTAATGCTTCCGTGGAAATCGTCTGGTTGTCAGCCAACTCTAATGCATGAAACGGGTTGCGCTTGAATTTGCGTATGGTCATTTCCACGCCGTTGAGTGAAACGGGGGGAATGGAAGCGTGAAGCCTCGAACCGTCGGGAAGGACGGCATTAAGGCGGGGGTTTTGGAAAGTCACCCTCCTTCCCAAAGGCCGGGCCATCTTGTTTATCGTGTTGACCGCGTGTTCCTCGCTGGTGAATATGGCGTTGGATTCCATCCATCCTTTATTCCGGTGGAAAACGAAAATCGGCTTTCCCACGCCCACGACGGAAATCTCCTCGAGGTTATCATCGGCAAGAAGGAAATCCAGAACCCCGAAGCCTTTCACGAACTTTCCCGCGGTTTCCATGATTTTTTCACCGCTGGATTTTTCCAAAAGAAGGTTTTTCTCCTCGCATATTTTTACCAAAAGCGCTTTCAAGTCCTTGGAAGGCTCTTCCATCAGCGCGTCCAGCAAAAGCTTGAGGATTTTCTTCTCCCCGTCGCGCAGTTCGATCGGTGGAACGTAATAGGGAGTTTTTTCCTTCTTCAGCTCCCACCCCAGGTCAAAAGCCAATTTTTTCCCCTTTCACGAACTTTCCGCCCCAGCCTGGGGGCAATTCAAGCAGGAATTTGCAGGGTTTTTCGGAAACGATGAAAAAACGAAAAGGGCGTATGTTTTTTTCCACGCTGACAACGCGTTTTTGCTTATCCAGAAATACCGCGTCGAACCTCGGGCAGAAGAACGAATGAATGGAGTTTTCCCATGTCCCCTCTCTCGAAAATTCGAACAAGATAGGGAAAGCTTTGCGCGAAAACATCAAGCCCCGGGCTTTTTCGGAAAACGAAGAGGCGAGGGAAGCTTTGAAAAGTTTTTTTCCCCGCTTTTTCACGATAGCCTGACGCATGCAATTTAAACCCAAGCAATACTTAAAAAGACTACGCGGAGTATTTGATTTTACAAACGGAAAAACGGTCTTTTGATATGAGGAAATTAACCCATTTGGCTATAACTCCCGACGGAAACAGGCGTTACGCGAAAAAAAACCGGCTTTCCTTCGAAACCGCTTACAAAACCGGTTTCGACAAGATGAGGCAAGTCGTCGGGTGGAGCGAAGAGCCCGAGAAAATAACCATTTGGGCGCTGTCCCTGGACAATTTCGCCAAACGCTCTTACTTCGAACTCAAAATCCTTTACAAGCTCATGCAAAAGCACGTCGAGGAAAATCTGGAAAGCAAACAGTTCGTTGACGAAGGCGTGAGGGTGAAGTTTTTCGGAAGGAGGGAATTGCTGCCGAAAAGACTGAACGGGCATTTCGAAAAACTCGAAGAACAAACCGAAGGCGGAAAGAAGGAATTGAACATTGCGGTCGCTTACTCCGGCAGGGACGAGCTTCTCTCCGCCGCGAAAGCCCTGGCAACCGACGCACAAGAAGGCAGGGTAGACGTTTCCAAGGTTGATGAAAAAGCGTTCGGCAAATACTTGTATTACAACGAAACGCCGGATTTGGTAATCCGGACGGGAAATGCGCAACGGCTTTCCGGGCTAATGCCCTGGCAAACCGCGTACAGCGAAATCTATTTTTCCAAAAAACTTTGGCCGGAATTCTCGAAAAGGGATTACGACGACGCCATCGGTTTTTACAAGAACACGGAAAGCAGGAAAGGGCGCTGAAGGGGCTTCCCATCCTTCAACCCAGTAGAGTTCCGGGTTTTTGCTATTTCTTCAGGATGAAATCCATATCCCCTGCCTGCTCCAAAACGAACGAAGCTCCCGACAGTTTTGCAACCCCGAAAGCGAAATCCAGCGCAGCATTGGGAAGGGAAAATAACTTCGAGTGCAAAAGCCAGTGCATCCGGAAGGTCTTTTCGAACTCCTTCCTCCACCTATGCTCGTAGTCCAGAACCCCGTTTGAAAAATAGTTCACTATCGATTCGGAGGCTTTCCTTCCGCACGACCCGCCGAAGGCTATCCCCCCGCCGGTCGTGGATTTCACCTGCCCCGCAGCGTCGCCAACCAGCAGGATGTTTTGCTTTTGCGTTATTGCCCTCGGAAAAAGCGGAATGGAATAATTGAACTCCCGCCCCGTTTTTTGTTTTTCGTCGCTCAACCCGAGTTTTTGCAAAAGCCTTTTTTTTCCCGAATTCAGCAAATGCGGTTCCGTGGTTGCCAAACCCACCCTGGCCATTTCCCCATTCACGGGGACCACCCAAGCGAAAAAATTTGGAGCAATGCTCTGGTCGAGGAAAACGTGCACCTTGTCGGAAGGCGTTTGGTGGAAGGAAAACTCGGCCTCCCAAGCTGAAACGAATCTTTTGAAGGAAGGAAAACCGCCTTCCCTTGCTACGAAAGAGCCCAGCCCGTCGCAACCGGCGACGATTTTCGAATGAAAAGCTCCCGAAGGCGTTTCAACCCGCCATCCGCCTGCGTTTGCGGAAAGCCTTCTTCCGCCGGAATTCAAAAACAATTCCGCCCCTTCCTCAACAGCTTCGCTCACGCACTTCTCGTCAAAAGCCTGTCGGTTCAAGACGAAAGCAACCGGCTCGCGGCGGGAAACGGTGAAGGAAACGTTGGGCGAATGCAGTACGGCGCCGTGAATTTCGTTCAAAACCGTTTTCTTGAAATCCACGCCGCTTTCCTTAAGCCCTTTTGCCGAAACCAAGGCTGTGCACTTGTCGAACTTGCCGGGTTTAGCGTGTTCTTCCAGCAAGCCCACGCTCACGCCCTTATCCGCAATAGCCTTGGCAGTCATTCCTCCGACGCACGAAGCGCCCACTACAATGCAATCGAATTCCTTCATCTTGAAAACCGCAGTTTCAAGAGGGTGACGAACATCCTTAAAGCCGTTTGCAAGCCGTTTTTGAAAGTGATCGTTCCCCCTTTCTCCAAACGCCATTCTATCGGAATTTCCTTCACAATCAAACTCAGTTTTCGCGACTGGACCAAAACGTCCACATCCCAGGCGAAACCCTTGGTTTTCACGAGCGGCAGGAGTTTCTTCACGGCATTTTTCCTGAAAGCCTTGAACCCGCACTGCGTGTCTTTGAAAGGCAACCCGAAAAACAACCCGACGACCAAGTGAAAAACGAAGGCGAAGAAATACCGCTCGAAAGGAATCCTGGCTTTGGAAGATTTCAAATAACGCGAGCCGATCGCGATGTCGCTGTTTTCCAAAGCATTCAGCAGTTTTCCCATCTCCCTCGGGGGGACGGAACGGTCGGCATCCGAAAGGAAAACTATTTCCCCTTTCGCTTCCTCAAAACCCTTCATCACAGCCCCGCCTTTCCCCAGCCTTTTTTTGAATTCCAAAACCCGCGCTTTCCGTTCCAAAGAATTTTTTCTCGCGAACTCTTTCACCACCCTAGGGGTTGCATCGTTCCCGTCGAAAACAACGATTATCTCGAAATCCCTTTTCGTTTGCTTCAAAAACGAGGCTATGCCCTCGAGAGTGGGGCCTATCCTATTTTCCTCGTTGAAAGCCGGGATAACTATCGAAATCATTTTTTCACCGTTACTGCAATGCTTGCTCAAGAGCCGGAAGTCGAGCGAAAGAAGGGAACGCCCCTTCAAACAACGCGTAAACCCGCTCCAAATCCCCTCTCGTTTTTCCCTCGAACCGTACGCTCAACAGCGGTTCGGTCAACGACGCCCTGACCAAGCCCCACCCGCCTGCATCCGAATACTTCACTCCGTCTATCAAAAGCAGTTTGAGCTTTTTTCCCTTCAATTTTTCTTCCACATATCCGACGGCTTCAAACTTTCTCTCGCAGGGAATGCGCAATTCTCTGGTCGAAAAGTATTTTTTCACAGAAGACGCCAGGAGTGACGGAGCGTGACCGCTTTCGCCCACCAACCCCGAAAATTTGGCTGAAGCGAAAATCCCGTCGTCAAAACCGTTATTCTCCGTAAAGCAAACGTGCCCTGTCGTTTCACATGCAAACGCCGCGCCGCCCCTCATCGTCTCCCTCACGGCTATCCTTCCCGCCTTCGTCTCCAAAGGCGTTCCCCCCAGCTTTTCTATCTCCTCCTTCACCACGAGCGAACACCGCAACTCAAAACCTATTTTCGATTTCGGGTGTTTTTTCAAA
Organism: Microcaldota archaeon; assembly: GCA_964408425.1. Classification (GTDB taxonomy): domain Archaea; phylum Micrarchaeota; class Micrarchaeia; order Norongarragalinales; family Norongarragalinaceae; genus UBA10210. The sequence goes on along the minus strand of CAYOZI010000004.1, from coordinate 27,938 downwards.
GCATCGCGGACGAATATAACGTTGGCATCGTCGCTTTTGACCACGCTTCCCTTTTCGTCGACGAAAACCGCCCTATCCCCGTCCCCGTCGAACGCTATGCCGAGAACCGCTTTCTCCTCCACCACCTTATTCCGCAAGTCCTTGACGTTCTCCGGTTTGGAAGGGTCTGGAAGGTGGTTGGGAAAACGCCCGTCCGGAATGCAGTACAAGGGAACGGCTTTCGCCCCGAGCTTTTTCAATAATTTTATCCCTACTTCCCCCACGATTCCGTTCCCCCCGTCAACAACGATCTTCATTCCTTCAATTCGCCTTGTTTTCGAGGAAACGAACTTCAGGTAATCTTCCAGCACGTCTTTCTTGGAAACCTTGCCCCAAGCCAGTTTCGGCTTTTCCAAAAAATCCCTTTCCCCGAAAATCCTTTTTACTTCAGCCAATTCTTCCGAAGACAACGGCCATATTCCGTTCAGCATTTTCACCCCGTTGTATTTCGCCGGGTTGTGGGAAGCGGTTATCACCGCCGCGCCGTCTGCTTTCAAGGCGAATGAAGCGAAGTAAACCACGGGACTGGGGGCTATGCCCACGTCGATTATGTTGCAACCGGTTGAAGCAAGCCCTTGGACGAAAGAATCCCTCAAAGAAGGGGAGGAAAGACGGTTGTCCCTGCCCAAAACCACCTTCGGCGTTCTGGTTTTCTGCTCATCCAGCCCCTCTTTTTTGAAAATAAAGGTTCCGAACGCCCTCCCCAGATCAAGGGCTTCCCTTTCCGAAAAGTCCTCCCCGTAAACGCCCCTGACGTCGTAACCGCCGAAAATGCTTCCCGTATCCAAAAAACCCACCGTTGAAAGAAAACACGCCGCGCGCGTTTAAAATACTGTTTTGCACCGAAAGGTATTAAAGCATAATACTTCGTAATACTTTCCTTTGTTTTGGTGGGGTTCATGCTGGAAAGGATAAGTCTGACGATCGACAGGCGGCTGTTGGAGAAGGTGGATTCGCTGGTGGACGGCGAGGCGAACAAAAACCGCTCCCAGACCATCTCCGCACTCCTCAGGAAAGCGTTAAGGGGGAAAGGGGTGGAGAAAGCGTTAGTCCTCGCCGGGAAAAAGAACTTTCTGCTGGAAAAAATCCTGCCTTGGCTGAAGAAAAACGGGATCGGGGAAGTCGTCATAGCAGGAGGGCAGAACGACTCGGTTTTGAGCAGGATCAAGGACGGAAAGGCGTTCGGGTTGAGCATCGAATATTCGTGGGACGAGAACAAGGGAACGGCTTTCGCATTGAAGAAAGCCCAAGCGCTTTTGAAAGAGCCTTTCCTCCTGTGTTATTCGGACGTTTTCTGCGAGGACTTGAACTTGAAGGATTTGCTTTCATTCCACGACTCCCACAAGAACTCCTGCACGCTCGTGCTTACGTCCAGCAAACACCCCAGCCGCTTCGGGGTTGCGAAACTGCTTGGCGTCAAAATAACGGATTTCGAGGAAAAACCCGCCAGCGCCGAAGGGTTCCTGATCAACGCCGGAGTCGCCGTATGCAACCCTACGGTGTTTTCTTTTCTCGAAGGCCAATCGAGTTTCGAGAAAAATATCCTGCCGGTTCTGGCAAAGCAAGGGCAGTTGTTCGGATACGTGTATTACGGAAAGTGGGTTCACTGAATACGGAAAAAAGGAGGTTTTGATGCAAAATGGTTTTCAATGAATTGTTGATACTGCCTTTCGACCACCGGGGAAGTTTATTGAAAAAACTTTTCGGAATCGAAGGGAGAAAGCCGACGGAAGCCGAGGCGAAGGAATACGCGGAATTGAAGGAAATGGTTTACAAGGGTTTTGAGAAGGCGTTGGAAAAAGGCGTTCCCAAGGAAAAAAGCGCGATTCTGGTCGACGAGGAGTACGGGGCGTGGATATTGAGGGACGCGCAGAAGAAAGGCATAATCACAGCATGCCCGGTTGAAAAATCCGGGCAGGACGAGTTCGACTTCGAGTATAAGGATTGGGAGTTGCACATCCAGAAGATGAACCCCGCGCTCGTGAAGGCGCTCGTCCGCTTCAACCCCGAAGGGGATAAGGAAACGAACGAAAGGCAGTTTGAAAGATTGAAAAGGCTGAACGATTTTCTCAAGAAAACGCAACGCCCGTTTTTGTTCGAACTGCTGGTTCCCGCAACTCAGGGGCAAATGGAAAAAGCCGGTAGCAAGCACAACTACGACTCTTCGCTACGCCCCAGCCTGATGGTTGAAACCATACGCCTTTTGCAAGAGAACGGCATAGAGCCGGACGTTTGGAAGCTGGAAGGCGTTGACAAGGAACAGGACGCTAGGGCGCTCGTAACCCAGGTGCAAAGCGGAGGGAGGAAAGCGGGAATAATCACTCTCGGAAGGGGCGAGGACAAGGAAAAGGTGAAGGAATGGCTGAAAGTCGGCGCCGAAATTCCGGGAATAATCGGCTTTGCGGTCGGAAGAACCGTGTTTTGGGATGCGATGAAAGGATTGAAGGAAGGAAAGCTGACGCACGAACAGGCGGTTGAGCTCGTGGCGGATACATACAAGGAATTCGTCGACTTGTGGCAAGAGCAAAAAAGTTGAACGGAAGAAAGGGGAGAATGGAAAATGGACAGGAACTTGGCGTTGGAGTTGGTTCGGGTTACGGAAAGCGCGGCGGTAGCATCGGCACGCTGGGTCGGAAGGGGCGACAACAACGCGGCCGACAAAGCGGCTGTCGAACACATGCGCGATTGCTTCAATTCAATCGACTTTTCCGGAAAAATCGTGATCGGAGAGGGAGAGAGGGACGAGGCGCCAATGCTTTACATCGGGGAAAAAGTGGGGAAAGGAAACGGTTTGGAAATAGATTTGGCCGTGGACCCGCTCGAAGGAACGACCATTACGGCGAAAGGGGGGCAGAACGCGTTGAGCGTAATCGCAGCAGGCCCGAAAGGAAGCCTGTTGAACGCGCCGGATTGTTACATGGATAAAATAGCCGTTGGAAAAAAGGCAAAAGGAAAGGTGAGCTTGGAGAATAGCGTTGAGGAAAACGTTTCAGCAGTTGCGCGCGCGCTGGGAAAGGAAGAAAGCGAGGTTACTGTTGTTATTCTCGAGCGGGATAGGCACAAGGAATTGGTCGAAAAGGTAAGGAAAACGGGCGCGAGAATAAGGCTGATAAGCGACGGGGACGTTTCGGGAGCGATTTCCACATGCCTGGAAGACAGCGGAATCGACTTGCTGTTGGGAATAGGCGGAGCGCCGGAAGGGGTGATTGCGGCTGCGGCGATAAAATGCTTGGAAGGCGAGTTCCAGGGAAAACTCGCGTTCAGGAACGAGGGGGAAAGGAAAAGGGCGCGGGAAATGGGAGCCAGCGAAGGGATACTCAAGCTTGATGAATTGGTCAAGGGCGAAACGATGTTTGCGGCGACGGGAGTGACGGACGGGACGATGCTGGAAGGCGTGAGGTTCAAGCCCGACACCATCGAAACCCATTCGATAGTAATGCGTTCTAAGACCCGCACTACCAGGTTTGTCAAGGGATTGCACAACGACAAGTACGTGCACTCGGTTTGAAGAAAAAGCGAAAGGCGTTTATTCCGAAAGAAAATAATCCGTTTTGAAAGGTGGTAAAATGAAAGTGGTAATACTCTGCGGCGGAAAGGGAACTAGGCTCAGGCCTTACACGCATTCAGTTCCAAAACCCATGCTTTTGCTGGGGAGAAAGCCCATTCTCGAATACACTATCAACCATTTCAGGAAAGAGGGCTTCAAGGATATTGTTTTGCTCGTCGGCCATTTGAAGGAACAGGTGATGGATTATTTCGGGGACGGGAAGAAATTCGGAGTCAAGATAACGTACAACGTCGAGCAAACGGAATTGGGCGACGCGGGCGGGATAAAAAACGCGGAACACCTGCTGAAAAACGAAAAGTCCTTCCTCGTTGAAATGGGCGACCACCTGACCAACCTCGATTACCGGAAACTCGTTAATTTCCACGAAAAGCACAAGCCCCTTGCGACAGTGGGTTTGAAGAGGATGGGAACGCCGTTCCAGTACGGGACTGCGGAAATAAACGAAAAATTCCAGATTACCAGCTTCCGGGAAAAGCCCATCATTGAAAACCTCGTCAATTCCGCGACTTACGTTTTCGACAGGAAGGTTTTGGATTACCTGCCGGAGAAGGGCGTGATTTCGTTCGACGTCCTGCCCAAGCTTGTAAAGGAAAGGAAGATTCTAGGCTGCGTTTTCGACGACTATTGGGTCGATGTGGGAAGCCTGAAGGAGTATGAAGAGTTGAACCAGGCGGTGAGCGTTATGGACTTGATAAGCCACGCCGCCGGAAAAGGCTGAACGGGAAAAAAAAGCTCTGCTTTTTATTTTTCTTTTTTTAAACCCAATAATGCCTTTGAAACGGGAACTCGGCTTTTGGCAGCTCACGCTGATGGGCGTGGGCGTCATCATTGGAGCCGGGATATACGTCCTCGTGGGAATAGCCGGCGTGCAAGCGGGAGACGCGTTGTGGCTCAGCTTCGTGATAAGCGGCTTGATCGCCGCGTGCCTGGCGCTGGATTACGCGGAATTGAGCTCGATGCTTCCGAAAGCCGGAAGCTCTTACTATTTTTCCAAGGAAGCGTTCGGCTCTAGACGGCTTAGCTTCGTTCTCGGCTGGACGACTATAGCCACGTTCATCGTTTCATCTGCGGCGGTTGCGCTGGGATTCGGAACGTATTTTTCCACTCTATTCCCAAACGTCAGCGCTTCAACCGCCGCAGTGGGGCTCATCGCAATTCTGGCGTTGATAAACTATTTCAGCCTCAAGTACGCCAGCAAGTTCAACGAGATATTCACGCTGTTGGAAGTGGCGGGGTTGATAGCGGTGATAGCGTTCGGGCTGGGGATTTTGAACCCTTCCTTTTCGTTCGACGTTTCCAAGATAAGCTTCGAATCGCCTAACGGGTTTCAAGGGATTTTGAGCGCAAGCATCCTCGCGTTTTTCGCTTACCTGGGTTTTGAAACGCTCGCCGCGGAAGCCGAGGAGACGAAAAGAGTCCGCAAAACGCTTCCCAAAGCCATTCTCACTTCGATAGCCATTTGCATCGTATTGTACGTTCTTGCAGCGTTTGCGTTCACAAACGTCCTGAGTTTCGACGAAATCGTATCCGCAACCGAAAGCGCCAAGGGGCCGCTTGCCATCGCAGCAGGCAAAGCGGGCGGGGCGATGCTGTTGGCAGCGTTGGGAATAATCGCGTTGTTTTCCACGGCCAATACCGTATTGATAATGATGCTAGGCTCGAGCCGCGTGATATACGGCATGGCCGAAGATTTCGCGGTTCCGAAAATCTTTTTGAAAACCAGCAGATACGCTACGCCGTACTACGCGATTGCCGTCGCCAGCATACTCACGGCGCTTATAGCGTCTACAGGGCAGTTGAAGCTGGTTGCGGAAATAACGGTCATGGGAATATTCGTCGTCTTTTTCCTGGACAACGCTGCGGTGATTACGCTGAGAAGGAAGGAGCCTAATGCGGAAAGGGGCTTCAAAATTCCTTTGAGCATAGGCAACATCCCCCTGACTTCGGCGGTAGTGGGTATTGCATTGATAGGGATAGCGGCCAACGAGTTTTACAAAAATCCCCTGTTGTTTTACGGGGTTCTGGCGATCCTCGTTTCAGGCGCTGCTGTTTACGAATTGGAAAAACGGACGGCAATCGCCGAAACTATTCCGCTTAAAAGAAAAAAGAAAAAAAGGAAAGGTTGAAAAGGGGGAAAAGGCTCGAGAGGGATATTCAGCCTTCCGCTTCTTCAGCATCTTCCACTTCGCTCGGAACGGCAACGCTCGGCTGTACGAAGTCCTCGACATTCATCCGGTTCATTATCCTCACCGCCGCGTTCTTCGCGTGCTTCAAGCGTTCTATCGACTCGTGCGACAAAACCCACTTTTCGCGCAGCGTCGCATTCTCAGAGTTTAGCCTGTCCAGATTTTCCTCGAGTTTTGAAATCGCGTTGTCCAAACCTAGCGTAGTCAGGTTTCTCGCCTGAAGCTTGTCGCGGACTTGCTTCAGCGCGTCCAGCGCTTTTTGAAGCCTCTGCGATGCGGTTGCGATTCCGCTTTCCAGGATTTCGTTCAACGCCTTTTTCCTGAATTCCTTCCACTCTGCGGCAACGTTCTTCACGAATTCCTTCTTTTCGGCAGTGGAATTCGAGCTTTCGAAAGCCAGCGCCTGTTCTTTCACGAAAGCCACGAATGCGGCGATCGTTTCGTTCGAAACGCCTTTCCTCTCCAGCTTTTCGGCGTTGTCAATAACGCTTTCAAAGCGGAACCTCCAAGCGTCGCGGATCTTGTCCTTCAAGCCTCCCAGGCATCTCGACTCGTTGTCACCGCCCAAGCACCGGTTTTTCTCGCGGGCCAATTCGCCTATGCCCGTTTCGGTCTTGATGCATGCCTCCTTTTGGGAAGCGTCTGAAAACTGGCTGCACCTGCGGTAGCGCGAGTCGTCCTTAACCTCGTCTTCAATCTTTTCCTTGAACTCTTCGCGCAATCTCTCCCTCTCGGCAATCTGCTCTCGCAGTTCGGCCGTCACCGAGGAACCAAAACCGGCATCGCCGATCAGCCTAGTGCAATCCTCTTCCGGCTCCCAACCCCCTGCGTTCCGGGCAAAACACTTGTTCGCATAAACCTTGCCGTCAGGACACTTGAAAGGCTCGTACTCAAGAGTGCACACGAAGAATTTTTTCACGGGATGGCGCGGGACCATTATTCTAGGCGAAGCGCTCGGCGAAGCCGAAGGGCTCGGAGTCGCCGAAACCACGCCGTCGTCATCGGAATCCGCAACTACGGAATTCTGGGCAGCCAAACTGCCGTTGTCTGCCAAAGCCAGCGACGCGCCCAAACTCAAAAACAACGCCAACGCAATTAACAATCTCTTCATTTTCCAAACCACCTTTGCGCTTTTTCCGAATTTTTCGAAAGCGCGAGAACTATCGAAAAGAAGTTAATATAAAAAGATTCTTTCGGAAAAACGCCTTGCGGAACGAGGAATAAGCTTCACCGGGCGTTGTTTAGTGAAAATAAGCTTTACGAGGCTTTATTTCCACGGGCGTTTTCACCCCCGTTCAGCCGTTCGGTTGAAGGTTTAAGCGGGGTTTAAAGACGGGAAGAAAGAAAAAGCTTTACGGAATCTCGGTGCCCGGAATGATGAAAAAAATTTGTTTGCTGGCTTTGCTTGTTTTCGCGTTAGCCAACGCCGCTACGGTCAAAGGAACCGTTTTCGACTCGAATCTCGACCCGATTAAAGCTATAGTTTCCCTCAACACCACTCCGTTGCAAACTATGGTGGCGCAAAACGGCTCTTTCTCATTCCAGATTCAGAAAGGAACTTACGTTTTGACGGCAACCGCCGGAAACCACAGCGTAAGCGAGACTGTCCGGGTTGTGGAAGAAGGTGTTTTCAACTTGGATTTGATTTTGTTCGGATTTGAAGACCCGGCTTTGGAAATACCGCAGATCGAGGAAGGAACGGGCTTCGAGGGACAGAACACTGGAGAGGGTTTGGAGTCTTCACCAACGCCCCAGCCTCAATTCCCGAGGGTTTTCGCCGGGATAATTGTTGCGGCAATAGCGGTTTTGGCGTTCCTGGTTTTAAAGTGGAAAAAACTCGGAAAAAAAGCGGAGGGGGAAAAAACCGGAAGGGAAAAGAAGGAAGCGAGGAAGGAAACGCCGCACAAGGAAAAACCATTAAAGGGGTTGAACGAATTCCAGGAAAGGATAATCGAAGAAATGAGGAAGAGCGAAGGGAGGATTACCCAGAGGGAGTTGAGAAAACTATTGCCTTGGAGCGAGGCTAAGGTTTCGATAGAACTGGACCTGCTCGAGGAAAAGGGCGTAATCAAGAAATTCAAGAAGGGACGCGGAAACATAATCATACTGTCGGAGAGGGGAAAATGAAGACCATAGGGCAGGTTGAAGCGGTCATAGTTAAAGGCGGAAAGATTTTGATTTTGAAAAAACGCGATGCGAAGTTCGAGAAAGGAAAGTGGTTTCGCACAAAGCAATCGTTCTGGCGACTGCCCAAGGGAAAGCTCGAGAAGGGGGAAAGCGCAAAGAAAGGCTTGAAAAGGGAGTTGAGAGAGGAAACGGGGTTGAAAAAAATCAAAATGGGGAAAAGGGTTTTTTCTTATTCTTTTGAAGCGCCCAAAGGGCTGTTGCTCAGGAAAGTGAGCGCGTACTTGGTTTTCACCGACGAAAAGCCGCGCATGACTAAAGACGGAAGGAAAGAGGGAATAGAAAAAATCTTGTTGGCTTCCCCGAAAACCGCTTTGAAAAAAGTTCATTTTGAAAGCGAAAAAAAAGTCTTGAAAGCCGCGGTAAAACTATTGCGCAGCGGTTAACCCTTCAAACAAGGGAAAAGCTTTAAAAACCCGATAGCGCTTATTTGTGAGGCTGAACGCTACGAGTGGCGTTTTTAGAGGGTTTTTTGCTGTTTTTCAGCTTCCCCCGGCATTTTCGGAAAGAAGGGAAAGGGTAAGAAAAATGGAAAGGAGGCGCGTCGCATGATTTGTCCTTACTGCGGTTGTCCCGAAACGGAAGTCTTGGAAAGCCGCGATTCGGAAGACTCCACCAGAAGGAGGCGGGAGTGCGAAAAGTGCAAGAAGCGTTTTACCACTTACGAGCGGGCCGAAGCGTTGGATCTCATAATAATAAAGAAGGACGGGAGGCGCGAAAAATTCGACCGCAACAAGCTCAGGGCGGGAATAGAAAGGTCCTGCCACAAGCGCCCCGTGAGCGTCGAGCAGATGGACAACGTGGTTGCCGAAGTTGAAATGGAATTGCGCGGAATGGAGGAGACTGAAATCCCTTCGACCAAGGTGGGCGCGATAGTCATGGAAAAGCTGAAGAAGCTCGACAAGGTCGCGTACATCCGCTTCGCTTCGATTTACAAGGAGTTCGAAAGCCCGAAGGAATTCGCCAAGGAAGTGGAAAAGCTCTCCAAGTGAATTTTTCCGGAAATTAAAGCGAAAGTTGAAAAAGGAAGCATTGTTTTTTTTTGAAAGAGGGGGTGTGGGACAATGACTAGGCCGACTGCCGTAACTGGAACCATCGAAAACGAATTGAAGTTCGAAAGGTATTTCACGAAACCCGGAACCAATCCTTTTGACGAGATAAAATGGGAGTTGAGGGACGCGGAAATAGCCGATGCGACCGGAAAAGTCATTTTCTCGCAGAAAAACGTTGAAGTCCCATCAACCTGGTCGCAGCAGGCGGTGAAAATCGCGGTTTCGAAATATTTTCGCGGGCAATTGGGAACCGCAAACAGGGAAACGAGCGTAAAACAGCTTATTGAACGCGTTGCAAACACGATTGCAAGCTGGGGGAGACAAGGCAATTATTTTTCCGGCGAGGGGGAAGCGCAGACTTTCGAAGACGAGTTGACATACATACTCGTCAACCAGCTGGCCGCATTCAATTCTCCGGTGTGGTTTAACTTTGGAATTGAGGCTCACCCACAGGGATCAGCTTGCTTCATCAATTCCTTGAAGGACGACATGAAAAGCATCTTGAACTTGGCCGTAACGGAAGGAATGCTTTTCAAATACGGTTCCGGAACCGGAACGAACTTTTCCGTTCTTCGCTCTTCGAAAGAACACTTGAGCTTTTCAACAGGCAGGGCCAGCGGGCCGGTCAGTTTCATGAAGGGATTCGATGCGTTTGCAGGAGTGATTAAAAGCGGTGGCAGAACGCGAAGGGCTGCGAAAATGGTAATTCTCAACATCGACCACCCCGATGTCGTGGAATTCATCAACTGCAAGGCCAATGAAGAAAGGAAAGCTTGGGCGCTGATTGAAGCGGGTTACGATGCTAGCGTTGATGGAGAAGCATACGGTTCCGTGTATTTCCAGAACGCCAACCATTCCGTGAGGGTGACGGACGAATTCATGAGTGCGGTCGAGGAAAACAAGGAATGGACCACGCACATGGTTACCAACGGGGAAAAGGCGGATTCGTATCAAGCGCGCGATTTGTTCAGGCAGGTTTCCGAAGCGGCGTGGATATGCGGGGATCCCGGATTGCAATTCGACACTACGATCAACAAGTGGCACACGTGCCCCAACACGGACAGGATAAACGCATCCAACCCTTGCTCGGAGTACATGTTTTTGGACGACACGTCGTGCAATTTGGCTTCCTTGAATTTAATGAAATTCCGCATGCCCGACGGGACTTTCGACATAGAAAGCTTCCGGAAAGCCGTAAGGGTGATAATAACCGCAATGGAAATCGTCGTGGGCAACGCGTCTTATCCCACTGAAGCGATTACGCGCAACTCCCACGACTTCCGCCCTCTCGGAATAGGCTATGCGAATCTCGGAGCATTGCTGATGAGCGAGGGGTTGGCGTACGATAGTGAAGAGGGAAGGAATTTCGCCGCTGCGATTACGGCGTTAATGAGCGGGTATGCCTATTACACGTCCACGCTGGTTGCGAAAAAGCAGGGAACGTTCAAAGGTTACGCGTTGAATGAAAAGCCGTTTTTGAACGTCATGTCGATGCATCGCGATGCTGCCTACGCCGTTCCCGATTCCATCCAGCCGGATTTGCTTGAAGAGGCGAGGAGAGCGTGGGATTGGGCGTTGGAAAGCGGAAAGAAAAACGGCTTCCGCAACTCGCAGATTTCAGTTCTCGCGCCCACCGGGACAATCGGGTTTTTGATGGACTGCGACACTACAGGCGTCGAGCCGGATATAGCGTTGATAAAATACAAGTGGCTGGTTGGAGGCGGGTTGATGAAAATCGTCAACACAACTGTTCCTCTTGCGTTGGAAAAGATCGGTTACAAAAAGAACGAGATTACCGACATCATGCAGCACTTGAACGAGCACGAGACGATTGAAGGGTCTCCGCATTTGAAGAAAGAGCATTTGGACATTTTCGACTGCGCGTTCAAAGCCTCCAAAGGAACCCGGTCTATACACTATCTGGGTCACGTGAGGATGATGAGCGCGGTGCAGCCGTTCATTTCAGGAGCCATTTCCAAAACAGTCAACCTTCCGGCTGAAGCGACTGCCGAGGATATAGAAAACGCCTACATGGAAGCGTGGAAAGGAGGGCTGAAGGCGATTGCAATATACCGCGACGGTTCCAAGCGCACGCAGCCTTTGACTACCAGCTCGGCAAAACAAAAGGGAGACGCGGGAGCTGGAAAAGAGCGGATCGTTTACAGGCCCATGCGCGAACGCTTGCCGGACGAAAGGCAGGCAATTACCCACAAGTTCGACGTGGCAGGGCACGAAGGCTACATAACCGTCGGTTTGTACGAAGACGGAAGGCCCGGGGAGATATTCGTGACAATGGCGAAAGAGGGAAGCACGATTTCGGGAATGATGGACGCATTCTCGACGGCAATATCGATCGCCATGCAATACGGAGTTCCCCTCAAAGTTCTCACCAAGAAGTTTTGCAACATGCGCTTCGAGCCGTCGGGAGTGACGACAAACGAGCAGATCCGTTTTGCGAAAAGCATTATGGATTACATCTTCAAGTGGCTGGCGTTCAAGTTTTTGGGGGACGACGATTTGGAAGAACTCGGCTTGAATCCGGACGAAAGGAATACGGTGCAGACGAAGCTCGCGGAAGGAAAGACCGCAGCCGACAAGGTAAAGCCCCAATATTCCGAAAGCGGGGTTCCGACGGAAAAACTTTTGAAAGACGAGTCGAAAGTCCGCTTCATTCCCTCCGACTCTGCCGGGGAGAAGGGGGTAACCAAATCGTTCGAAAACCAGAGCGACGCGCCCGTGTGCGACGATTGCGGAAGCATCATGGTGAGAAGCGGATCCTGTTACAAATGCTTCAACTGTGGAGGCACAAGCGGGTGCTCGTGAAAAGTCGGGTGTGTTTGAAATGCCGAAACTCTACACCGGAACTGGCGATTCTGGCTTCACCAAGACGCTTTGCGGAATCAAGCTCAAAAAGAACGACCCGTCAATAATCGCGATAGGCAAGATAGATTCGCTGCAAGCCGCGTTGGACAATGCGAGGTCAGAGTGCAAGAATAAAACAATGCAGCAGGCCGTAGACCTGGTTCAGGAAAAATTGTGGCAGACGTGCGGTGAGATTTCGTTCGGGCGCACCGGCGGGCCGGTGAAAAGCCCGGTTGAAGAAAACGATGTTCGAAAGCTCGAAGGGTGGATAGACGGGCTTTGTGAAGGAAAAGAATTCAAGCACTTCATCCGCTTCAGGAACAAAGCAGCCATCGCGTTCAGTGAAGCGCGCGTGAGAAGCAGGGAAGCCGAAATAGCCTTGCTTCCCATGCTCGAGGGGAAGAAATTGAGGCCCGTCGCATTCAAGTTTTTCAACAGGCTCGGCGGATGGCTTTATGCAGTCGCATGCAAATTCGAAAAAAGGTGAAACGGAAAATATGAAAAAAGGAATTATCGTGTTGCTGATGGCGTTTTCGTTCGTGCTTGCCGGCTGCGTTCAAAACGCCGCTCCCCCCGCGCCTACACCATCACTAACGCCTACAGCCATAATCCAAACGCCCACGCCATCTCCGACCGCCTCCTTGGAAAAGCTCGGCATCAACGTGAGCGTCAGCATTCCTTCCGAAAACTATTTCAACTCTAAAACCGTCGAGGCCGACGAAGGCGAAAGCGCATTGGCCGTCTCTTCCAAAGCGTTCGAACTGCTCTACAAAAACTATTCGTTCGGAGCGTACGTTTATTCCGTGGAAGGTTTTGCCGACGATTCGGGAAAAGGTGAATACTGGCAGTATTATTTTAATGGAAACCTCGCGCCGGTGGGCGCAAGCGACTTCAGGATTTCGGAAGAAGGCGTGCTGGAGTGGAGGCTGGAAAGCCCAGACTTGGGGGCGTACGCGCCTTCTGAAAACGCGTCTTGAAAAAAACTCATTTTTACGCGAGGCCCAAGAACGCAGCCCAAGCCCCCCTTTCCCGGCCTAACGGTTTTTTCGCGAAGCTGAGTATGAAAACCTGCCCTTCTCGCGGGGGAAAGTATTCGGAAATTATTCCCGCGTCTTTTTGCGAAACCGAATCTCTCGTTCCAGCAAACAAAAACCTCTTGTTCGAAAAAGAAAGCGAAAGGACGCCGTCCGAACCCGCTTTCACCGCGCAATCCCTCGCTTCGATCGATTTTTTCACGGACGGCATTTCGGTCAAAACGCACTGCAGGCAAAACGAGGGCCTATTCATGGTGGAAAACAGCGGGGGAAGCTGGCGCGACGACAAGACTTTCAGGGAAAGCCTCGCGAAAACGCCTTTCCCGCTTTCCGAAAGCACGCACCCGCCCCGGATTTTTTTCACCAAACCCTTTTTTTCCAAAAAAGACACTATCGACCTTGCCGTTCCCTCTCCCAAATCCATAGAGTCCGCCAAATCCTTCCTTCCCAAAGGCTGTTTTTTGCCGATCAGCCAGAAGCCCCTCAGCGCATCCTCCCAGACGAACTTGGGCATCGGGCCGTAGGATTTCGAAGGAAGCCTGAAAAGTGAAAAGTCCAAAATGCCGCACCCTTTCAAAAACACCGTTTTCGTATTTATAAATTGGATGTATCATCCAATCGGATTAAATATTGGATGGACAGAGTTTCGTTTCCGGTGGTGTGGATGAAGAAAATTGTTTTTGCGATTCTGGTTGCGGCCTCCTTTGCCTTCGCTTTTTCGGGCGATAATGCATTGCAGTGGTTAGACTCCCATGATTCGAACGGTGATTACGGTTTTGCAGGAGGAAACGCGTTCGCACTCGCAGCGTTGGGAGATTGGAACTCCAACCCCTCGCTCCAAACCCAGATTGCCGGAAAAATCGAGGCGGATTTGAACGACGAAAACTCGTGGAGCTGGGCGGAGGCGGACTTGCCTGCTGCCGAATGGCGGGCGTTGGAAAAAACCGGTTTTGCGGGAAATTTGAATGAAACCAGGCTGAAGGAAAAGTTATTGCTTTTCAAATGGCATAACGGCGGTTTCAAGGGGTTGTATGAATGCACGGAGAATTGCAGCGATTCGGACTGGACCAAGCAAAAGTGGGAGCAGGTTGAAACGGCAACCGACACGGCGTTGGCTTTGATGGCGTTGAAGCAAAGCGGAAACCTCGATGATGAAACCAGGCAAGGCGCGGTTTCATTCCTCTATTCCCTGCAGCAAGCCGACGGTTCTTTCAAGCAATCGTTCAACAGCGCCGAAACGCAATTGTACTCGCTTGGACCGGACCTAGTTTCAACGACCGCATTGGCGTTAATGGCTCTGCAGGAGAACGGCGAGGGGCAAAGCTTACAGAGCATCAATGCAATAGTATTCTTGAAGAACAGTGCAGGAAATTGCTTCGGGAATTCCGGAAAAACATACGGCCCTTCGCTCGCTTCGATTGCGTTCAAGAACGCGGGGCTTGATGGTTTTTCTTCGGCAACGGCTAACTACGTCGGCTTGAACCAAAATCAGGACGGAGGTTTCGCGGACCCGGCTCGCTCTTCGACGGATTCCAATGCGCTGGACACCGGCGTGGCGTTAAGCGCTGCAAAAAACATTGCGGAGGGGGAATCGTCCTACTGCGCCCCGTTTTCCGCAACCCTGTCTTTCAATACCCCGATAGTGAAAGGCAATGCTCAAACCGTTACGGTCAATGCCGAAGGGGCGGTGGATAGCGTTTCGCTCGTAATCACCAACCCTTCAGGAAGCACGAGCGAGTTGAACGCGGAGAAAAAACAAGATGGCGTTTTCCAAGCGGTTTTCACGCAAACCGAATTGAAAGGGAATTATTCGGTTTTGGCGATGGTGAAACCGAAGTTCGGAAGCGTTTTGAACAAAGGAGGGGTTTTCGAAGTCGTGGATATAAGTTCAACGCCTACGCCCGCCCCCTCGCCGACGCCCACGCCGACGCCCATCCCAGTACCCGAATTCAAGGTGGTCATAGCCACTCCTTATCCCACCGCGTTCGTTCCTACGCCTCGCCCTACCATTTCCGCACCTGAAGCAACCGCGCAAGCTTTGCCCTCCGCACCACCCCAGCAAAAAGAGGTGGAAACGCAAAGCCAGCCGAAAGAAACTTCGCCTTTGACTGCCCTTGCGGTTTCCCAGCCGACGCCGTGGTTTTCCTTCAGTTTGGACGAGAAAAACATTTCGTTCTCCGCCAGCCCGATAGCGTTTATTAGCCTTGCCGCGATAGCAATTATATTTTCTTTTTACAGAAGGTGGAAGAAATGAAGGTTTTAGATTCGTTGAAGTTTGCCTGCGGGCTGGCGCTATGCATTTTAATGAGGCTTTTCACCATCGCGCCCAACGTCGAGCCGATAATGGGCTTCACGATGCCCTTCGCAAAGAAATACGGGAAATACGCGGGGCTCGTGTTTGCGCTTTTGGCTTTAGTGGCGATAGACTTTTTTACCGGAAGGATAGGATTGTGGACGCTGTATACGGGAATGGCTTACGCGGCAATCGGCTTTGCCGCAGGATGGTTTTTCACCGAAAGAAAAGCATCGAGGAAAAACTTTCTTTTGTTTTCAATCGCCGGAACGCTGCTTTTCGACATAACCACGGCATTGCTGTTCGGATGGCAGTTCAAGCAATCCCTAGCCGTCACGCTCATGGGGCAGGTTCCCTTTACGGTCAGCCACCTGCTCGGAAACGCGGCTTTCGCCCTCCTCGCTTCTCCGGCGTTGCTGTGGGCGTTGGAAAAAACCGAGGTAAAACAACCCGCGTTCCACTCCGCGCCCAATTAAAGGTCGGGATTAAAAAGTTTCTTCTTCCTTTTCTAGAATATCCGCCGTTTGGATGTGAGGTTCATTGTCTACTTTTGAAAACGCGCTGAAACAACTGGGAAAATCGTTCAAGGTGTCTGGAGTTACGGACGAAACGAAGGAAAGGCTTTCCTCCCCCCAGCGTATTTTGGAAGTCACGTTTCCAGTGAAAATGGACGATGGAAAGACGAAATTGTTTTACGGCTATAGGGTCCAGCACAACAACGCGCGCGGGCCTTTCAAAGGCGGAATACGCTTCCACCCTCAAGTTGATTTGGATGAAGTGAAAAGCCTCGCGTTCTGGATGAGCATCAAATGCGCCGTAGCCAACATCCCGTTCGGAGGGGGGAAGGGCGGCGTGAGCGTCGACCCGAGAAAACTGAGTGAAAAAGAGCTGGAAGGGCTCAGCAGGGCGTACATCCGCTATATTGCCGACGCGATAGGCCCGGAAAAAGACGTTCCGGCGCCCGACGTCAATACGAATGCGAAGATAATGGATTGGATGGAAGACGAGTACGCAAAAATAACGGGAGATTCGAGTGGAGCCGTAATAACAGGCAAGAGCGTCGAGAACGGCGGGCACGCCGGAAGGGAGGATGCGACCGCAAGGGGCGGGTTTTACGTGTTCCAGGAAGCTGCAAAAGAATTGAACATTCCGAAAGACGCCATCATCGCAGTCCAGGGTTTCGGGAACGCGGGTTATTTCATGTCCAAGTTTTTGGAAGACGCGAGGTATAACGTCGTGGCTGTAAGCGACTCGAAAGCCGCGTACTACGCTCAGGAAGGCGTTAAAGTCGAGGAAGTGAAAAAAAAGAAGGAAACTAAATTCATCTGCGAGGGCGACGAGTGCATTTCCAACGAGGAACTGCTCGAGCTGGACGTGGACGTATTGATTCCCGCGGCGCTGGAAAACCAGATTACCGAGAAAAACGCCTCGAAAATCAACGCTAAAGTAATTTTGGAATTGGCGAACGGCCCGACAACCCCCCAAGCCGAGGAAATCCTGGAAAAGAAGGGCGTCGTGGTCATTCCCGACGTCCTGGCGAACGCGGGAGGGGTTACCGGCTCTTATTTCGAGTGGAAGCAGAACAGGGAAAAGGAAACGTGGGGGATAGAAAAGTACCATTCGGAATTGGAAAAAACCATGAGGAAGGAGTTCAGGACTGTTTTCGATTTCGCGAAGGAAAAGGACGTTTCCATGCGGACCGCCGCGTTCGCAATAGCCCTCCAGCGGATAGAAAAGGCGTTTTGAAATTTTATTCTTTCAGCGCTTCCCACAATATCTCTTCTTTCGAGTTGACGCCCAAGCCCGAGTCGTTGATCGTCAACGGATGGACTTTGTTCGAATGGTTCGTGCCCCTCATTTTCCGCACGAACAAAGCCCTGTGCGGAGGCGTGAAGAACAGCTGTATAACGCCGTCAACGAGAAACTCTTCGACTCCGAACCTCGAGAAAGTGTCCCTTCCCCCTGTGGTTTCGCACGTCAAAAGCGTCGTGCAATCGATTTTTCTCAACTCTTCGGCAAGCGAATAAATCGCATAGCGGATCAATTGCGTCGATTCCATCCAAAAAGAGAATGCGGTGATGCTATCCACCACAAGCCTTTTTGCGTTCATCGCCCGGGCCTTGTCCACTATTCGCGCCACCTGCTCTTCCGGATTGTTCTTGAATTCCGCGGTAGGCTCGAACTTGTAAATCTTTATCTTCCCGTCCCTTTCGAGGGGCATCAAATCCCACTTGAAACGCTGCATGTTCCACCACAAGTTGTGCGGCCCTTCCTCGAGAGTAATGTACACTCCAGGCTCGCCGTCTATCGCGCCGTTATAGAGGTATTCCATGCAGAAAATGCTTTTTCCGGTCCCAGCCGGCCCGCTGACCAGGATGCTCGACGCTTCGGGAAAGCCGCCTTCAATCAAATCGTCCAAACCGGGAATTCCGCTTTTGATTCGGTTCATGAAAAGCATTAGAAAAGGCAAGTTAAATTGCTTTCGTCTCACCAACGCTCGCGCATGGTTTTTAACGCCGTTGCGACAGAGTAATAGCATATGGGCGCGGAAAAAGGGGGAAGGCTCTTCGGGAAAAGCCTGAGCAACAACCAAGCCGCTTTTCTCATCCTTTCTCTTACGGCATTGCAAATAATTTCGATTGGAATCATCCTTGAAAATCCCCAGCCTGAAGTTTCCCCAACTGGCTTTGCGGCGGGGCAGGTTGAGGGAAACGTGCAGAACGAAGCCCCGACAAACTTGAACCATACGGTTACAAGCGCTACTGAAGAATACGGCGGGTATCCTGCCGTAAGGCTCGGAATCGGCGAAAGCATCCTGGTCGAAGGAAACGAGACCGACGTGAACGGCGAGGACGACGTGGCGGGGACGTCGGACTGCGTCTGGGATGCGACCGGTTTCACGAGCACGACAGGCATGAGCTTCACCTCTTGCAACGCCACCCACTGCGATTATTTTTGTTCTTTAACCCTGTCCGACTCCACCCCTTCCGGCACGCTTTACAACATAACAACCAGGGTGATTGACAGTTACGGGTTGACATCCACGCTCCAGTCGTCATTCTACCTTCACGAGTTTTCAATCCCGAGCCCCACGCCGACGCCTTCTGCAGCACAATCGCTAGGTGGAAGCGGAGGGAGTCTAGATATCTTTATTTTAATTCCCATACCGCCCTCTGCAACGCCTGGAATCTTACCCGTCACCCCGCCTTCGCCCACGCCGGTAACCCTCCCCACCGCCAGCCCGTCAGTCCCGCCGGGATTCAATTTTGAGATCATAACGCCCGACAAAATCGGCAGGTGCGAAATTGCAGACGCCATCGTCGAGGTGGAAAACTCCGCGGCGCAGAAAAAGGAGTTCGCTGTTGAAGTCGGAAGCATGAGAAGGGAGTTTACGCTGAACGCGTGGGAAGTGAGGAAAATCATTTTCAAGATCAAGGCTCCGATGCTTGATGAAAAGCTGGACTTGCTGTTTCAAGCCAGGCTTTACATGGAAGGAATTCCGGTAGCCGCCGGGCAGGAGAAAATCGAGCTGGACTGGAACAAGTTCGAAATCTGCGCTTCATTCAATCCGACAAACGAATTCGATTCTGCTTCGGGCAGGGAAAGCGTTGGTTCAATGGAATTAACGGTTTTGAGGGGCTCCAGTGAAGGATTGATGCTGGAAGTGGAGCTGTTGAAGGGAAGGACGAACGTGTTTTTGGACATTGCAGACCCGGCGCCCGAGAGTTATTCAAAAACAATCAGGGTTTTCGAAACAGGCGAGTACGTGGTCAAAGCGAGGCTGAGGAAAGGCTTCGAAACGGTCGAGGAGAAAGTTGAAAAAGTCGAGGCTGTTGATTAAAAGGGGGTAAAAAAACGATGGCGTACGTTTTCGGGTTTGACATTAATCTCTTGGAATTGATCTTCATCCTCAACGTCATCGTTCTGGCGGTGGTGTTGTTCACGCTTTACGAAGCCTACAGGCTGAAAAAACTGATTGATGAAGCGGTGGGAATAGAAAAAATGCACGCGCTGGAAAAAGTAAGGAAGTAAACGCGTTTACTTCTTTTTCTTTTCTTTTTCCTTGCTGCCTGGTTCGACCCCGCTTTCCGTTTCCACGTCAAGCGTCTTCTGCTCTTCGAACTCCTTCTTCAAGACGAAAGCCAGGGCGATTATCGCCACGAAAACCACCAGCGCGAAAAGCCCGATGGTGCGCGATGCGGTGAAGAAACCCGTGCTTGCGCTTCCCGAAGGCACGTTCAAGGCCTTTGATTCGAGGGCGTAGGTCTTTTCGCCCGCCGACAAGAACAGTTTCACAGTCTGGTTTTCGCTTATGCCTTTCGCTGCCAGCGAAAGCTCCTTTTCCTCGCCCGAATTCAATTCAAGCGTTTCCGGAGAGAAGGTGGCGTTGGGAACGTCGGAAGACGGGGCAAGCGAAATGCTTTCGGAACCGAGGTTTTTCACCGAGTAAACGACCGTATTGTCAAGCAACCCGTTTTCGGAGTTCAGCGTCGACTGGGTTTTTTCATTGATGGAAACCAGCGGTTGCGTAATCGTAAAGGAAAACTGCCTTTCGAAACTCCTTCCGGAAACGTTGAGCGAAAGGGTCGAAATGAAAATCCCCTGCCTCAAGGGCTTTACCGTGAAGAAAACGTTTTCTCCTTCCACGAAAGAAGCTGAAATGGAAAACAGGTCTGAAGGAAGCGAAACTATGGCGTTGGAAACGGCCGGGGAGGTTTGGACGAAAGCCTTCTGCCACACGCCGTACTCCATCGTAAAGTTCGCATCTTGGATTTCAACGTCCGAAGGCGGCTGTTCGCATGCCTTCACGATAATCTTCGGGGTGCTCAGCAAAGTCGCGTTCGCAAAAACTTTCACCGGATAAACGCCAAGCGCGCTTCCGGTCACGAAAACCGCGGATGAAACGGCGGAATTGGAAGGAATGAACGCGTCTGCAGGCTCGACTTTAGACGGAATCAAAGCCGAAACCGTGAAAGAGTAATACTGCGCTTCGGGATTGTTGTTCTTGAAGGAGAAGGGAATGCTTCCCGTTTCACCTAAGCATAACTGCAAATCCCCGAACACTACGCTCGGGCAATCCAGCACTTTCACGTCAACCGAAGCCGAGTCCGAAGCCGACGGGCCGAGCACTTCGACTGTGAGAGTTGAATTTCCGGGCTGGAACTGCGCGGCATCGATGATGAAATTCACTTCCCTGCTCGAACGCCCTGAAACGGTGATTGAACTCACCGGAAAGCTTCCGCTTAGCCCGCTGGACTCGAGCTTGAACACGCCGGTAGGCCCTTCGTTCTTTATTTTGAATGAAACCGTTTTCTTTCCGCCGGCGCAAACCTGCACGTTTTCAGCCAAAGGGGTGATGGAAATTTTGAAAGGCTCGGAAAAAGAGCAGGAAGAAATGTCGAGGGCCGCAGTCGCGATTGCCGAACCCGCTTTTACGCTGTATTGCAGGCTGGCCGGAGGCGTGCTTGATGAAGGCTGCAGTGAAAGCAAAAAGTTTTTCGACTCTCCTGGATTCAAATCGTAAGAATCGTCAGCCAGGTAGTAGGAGAATTTGGGCAAACCGTCGAAAACCAATCTCCCCTGCTCTTCGAAAACGCCGTTGTTGCGCAAGGATAGGGAAATGCTTTGGCTCGAACCGGCGCAAACGCTCTGCTGCGGCGGCATGGACAACTCCAAACCCCTGCATTTCTTGACTATCGCATTTCCTTGGATTGAAGTCGAGGATTTCCTGCCTACGGCCGTTACGGTGAACGAATAATTGCCGTGCGGCATTTCGCAATGCGTATTCAACACGAGCGTGGTTTTGACGGTTGAAGAAGCGGGGACGGGAACCTGCGGGTTCAGGAAATAAGAAAAGTTTTCCCTCGGGGAAAAGTACAGGTCGAAAACGTCAGCCTGGTCGCTGTAAACGTCCAGATCGTAATAGAAAGGATCGCAAGGGCAAGCGGCGAGGCTTCCCGGGTTTAAGGACAAGGAAGAATCGGCGTGGGAAAAGGAAGGAAATGAGATTAGTGCGACAACCGCTAAAACGAATGCAAAGGTTTTCCCGCGCATTTCACAAAACCCCCTCTTTTTTCCGCGCTTAATCCTTTTCAATATCTTCAGTCAGCTTTTTCTGCGTTTCGCGCGAGTTGTAAAAGAAATACCCCGCAAGCACTATGCCGATTATCAGCAACAGCACGATTATGCCCGTGGTTGAAGAAGCGGTGAACAAGCCGCTCAACCCGCTGGCGCTCGACTTAGAGGGGATGGCCAGCGGAATGGTCTTCACCTTATTTTCAGTATTCTGCAGCCTTATCACGGCATCAAATTCCTTGTCATCATATTGTTCGGAAACAAGTTTGAACTCCAGCAAAGACGTCTGGCCAGGCTGCAATGAAACGGCTGCAAAGCCGAACCTCCAGCCAGGAGGCAAGTCCGCCGAAGCTGTTATCACGCTGGCAGTGTTTTCGTTGTTCGTAACCGGAATGGAAACGGTTATTTCAGTCAGGTTTTCCTTTGAAGAGAACGAGAACGACGGTTCTCCCTCGGACACCAAAAGCTCTTTGCCTGTTGAAGTGCGCACGTTTATGGCAACGCTCTTGTCCGGAGCTACGAAAACGCCCGATTCCACCTTGATCCTCGCCGTGCTCAACGCGATCGGCGCTTCCTGCGAAGCGGTCAAAACAATGTTGCGAGTTGCGCTGGCGCCCGGCTCGAGCGAAAACGCCGGAGGCTGGGTTACCGAAACGCCTGCAGGCAAGTTCGTCAAATAAACGATCACCGTATTCAGCTCGAAACGGTCGTTGTTCTTCACGGTAATGGGCAATAATGCAGTCGAACCTGGCAGTAGGTCTAGAGACGAGGGGGCGGTAACGATTATGTTCCTTGATTCCTCGGGCTCGAAAGACTGGGCGCCCGCGACAACGTTGACAAGCATTTTCACGGAATCCAGCAACAACGCCCTTTCCGAAGGCAGTTCGGAAACGTCGTAAGTCATGGTTATCGTATTAGCGGTATTCCTCTGGACGTTCGTCTGCGCGGAAAGCCTGCAAATGGAACCGTCGTCCACAACCGCGATCTGGGCGGTTGAACAAGAATAATTCGCCGACTGCGCGGAAGCTACGAAAGAACCCTCGTCAGGGTAATAGCACTGCGCCGAGCAAGCGCCCGTGTTTCCAACGCAATTCTGCACTACCGCAGTCTGCCCGTTGCCGCAATTCAACGTAAAGTTGCCCTGCTCTCCAGCACTCAAATCCCTGTAGTTCACGGTCAAAACAGCGTAATTATCCTGCTTTATCACCTGGGGGTTGAACGAGAGATAACAAGAATCGGTATAGTTCTCGACAACGCGCACTTGAGTCGAAGCGCAAGTCTCGCCTCCGATCGAAGAAGTTACCGTATACAAACCGTTGCTCTGGTAGTCGCAAGAAACGCTGCACGAGTTGGCCCCGCCTTCGCAAGCGACGGTTTTGCTCAAGCCGTTACCGCAATAAACGGTTACGGAATAAGTTTCATCCTCGCTAGCTTTGGAAACAACGCGCACCGGAATGGAGTAAGAACCCAGCCTGGTCGACTGGAGCGTGGTCAGTTGGATTTCAACTTCCTCCTTTTCTCCTGGCGCGAGCGAGAAAGTGTCGGGATATATTTGAACGGGCAAGTCTTCGGCAGTGGAAACGAAGTACGTGACCTTCATGTTGCCCGTGTTTTCAACGGTCAAGAACGAAGAAGCCGCCTTGCCCACTTGAATCGTCAGGGACAACGGGTTTAACGCAACAGCCTGGTTGCGGTTTTCGTCTATATCGAAACAAATGTTCTGCTGCATGGCAACGACCCCGTCTTTCTTCAAAAGCAAGTCGAACCTGTGCTCTCCAGCCTGGGAGTTGAACGGGTTCAGCCTCAGCACCAGAGTCCTCAGCGTTCCCTTTTCAAAATCGTAAATCTTGTCCTGGACTATCTGCGCCTGAAGGCCATCTTCATTCGGATCGTCGAAACCGATCAATTCCGCTACGTAGTCGCCATCCAACGCGTTGTTCGTCAAAACTACATTCACATTCTGAACGGTTGAATCGGCATCAAGCGAAATGCAGGAACCGGCATTCGTCGAAATGCTGGCCGAAGAGGGAATGGTCAAAACCGCGCTCGCGGTAGCGTCTCCCATCGCGCTGACCGCGTTCAAAACGAAACTCTTCTGTCCGCTGCCCTGCGCTTTCACGCAATACTCCAGCTGCTTCGTTTCCTGCGAGGAAATCGTGAATTCCTTTTCCGAAAACGTTCCGGTCACCGAAGAGTCGCTCGAAGTGGAAGTCATCACTACTTTTCCGCTCGCCAAACCGCGGTTTCTCAACAAAACGTCGAAACAAGCGTCCTGGCCCGCTATGGCGGTTTTCGAATTCTCAGGAATCTCGAGAGTCAAGCCGCCGCTGGAACAAGCTTGAAGGGCGATGTTGCGAGTGCACGATTGCGAAGCGAACGAAACGATCGCGTTCTTCGCTCCAACCACGTCGCTCAAAGTGGAATTGAAATCGACGATAGTCTGTTGCAACGGAAGCAAAACGACGCTCGACGCGCCGGTCAAGGCGTTCGTCGAATAGAGAATGGAAACCGTAATGTTGTCAGTAGAGTTTTTGCTGGAAATTTTCACTTGGTAAGGCTGCGGGGTTACTGAATACGGGCAAACGGGGCTTTTTATCAAAACGGAATTGAAATCGCAATTGTCCTGAACCGCATTCTGCGGAATGGCGTTCAGGCAAACGCTTTTCGAAACGCCCGTTCCCGCACCCAAAACCTGGGCGGTGAATTGAGCCGAAACAAAACCGTTCTTTGAAACTTCTATAGTATAAACGGAATTCGGGTCTACGGAAAGAGAAGCGACCCCGTCAGAATCGGAATACAATTGGGTCGTTCCGTCCACAAGAACGCTTGCACTTTGCAACGCCTTGCCCGAACCGCATTCCGAAACCCTAGTCAAGAGAGTAGCTTGAGTTGGAGCGGGCGCATTAAGCGTGGCGAAAGCCGAAGAGCAAACGACGTTTGAATTCAAAAACCCGCTCACCTGCTTGGTTTGCGGATAAGAATTTTCAGTTCCGAAAGAACACTGCGCGGTGCAAGAGCCTTTTCCGTTAACCGGATTGGAACAGGAAGCGGGAACGTCATTGGAATCGCAAGACACTACTGCCGAAGGGGCCGAGGAAAAACCGTCGTAATTTATTCTTACTCCCGTCATCTGGTCTGGCTTGACAATTGAAGAAACCAGTGAAACGCCGCAAGATTGCGAGGCGAAAACATTGTACAAGGAAATCGAAACGCCCGAATTTTCATCCGCAGCAACGGCCGCGGTCGAGGAAGCGGTAGAATAACCTGTTTTCGAAACTGAAAGCGAATAACCGCCCACTTTCAAGTCGGTGAAGCTCACTACGCCATTAGAATCGGTGAAACCCGTATCAACAGCCGCCCCGCTCTTGAAAACGATGACGAAAGCATTCGCTATCGGAGCGGAAGAGGATGAATCCGAAACGGTTACCACCATTCCGCCGAATTGCTCTGGAGTCGGAGGCTGCGGGGTAGGATTGTTTCCGTAAAGCGTGACTGTAGTCGAAGAGCAAACCTCGCTTCCGATCGCGGCCCTCACGTTGAAAGTCCTCGGATAAGCGGAAGGAGCGGTATAAACGCAATCAACCGAATTGCACATTCCGTTCTCCCCGCCCGGGCAAGCGGCGTTGGGCTCTTCACCAGCCTGGTTTCCGCAAAACACCTTGGCGGTTTGAACGCTCTGGTTTCCGAAATCCTGGTACAAAACAGTTATTTTCGAAGTTCCGTTGTCCTGCAATGAATTCGGGTTGGCAAGAATAGCGCAAGAGGGGTTTGAAACAGGAGCAGGGGCATTGCTGTTTCCATTATTGTTATTGCCGCTGCCGTTATCGTTACCGTTTCCGTCTCCCGAAGGAGTTGATGCTTTGATGGCGACGAAAGCCGGAGTGCACCTCAACGAATCGGTCGAGGAAACCTTCAGCAATACATCCACATCAGCGTAATAAGGCAATCTCGAGGGAGTGTAAGCGCATTGGGTCGTGCATACGCCGTTGGAACAAGAAGCTTCCTTCACGGTCGCGGGCTCGTCTCCGCAAGCGACGCTCGCGCCCACAGGCGCGTTGTTCAAGCCCGAGTAATAAACGCGGATTGTTGAAACGCCCGACTGCGTCAATTCGGCAGGGTTGGAAATAACCGAGCACTGGGCTTGGGAAACGCCATTCCCATTATCCCCGTTTCCATCATTGCCGTCATTCCCGTTAGAAGGAGGAAGCGTGGTGGATTGGGGATAAACCTGTACGAAAGAAGCGCTACAACCGATTCCGCCCGCGTAAGCCGTTTGGTAGTACAAACCCGCATTCGGATAATAACACCTGGCGAACGAAGTGCCCGTAGTCCCGTAAGAACCGTATGCGTATGCAACGTAACCGTTTCCGCAGCTCACGGGAATCGTGTAAGGGGAGTAAAACAAATCGGTGTAGGTAACGACGATGTCGCTCCACTGCCCCGCATAAACGCTTCTAGGGAACGAATTCAAGGTGCAGGAAGAGTAATAGTGGGAGCCGAACGGGTTGTAACAGTCCCGCGCGCAATTCCACGCGTTTTCTCCATACTCACAATACCCGTTTCCGCAATACCCGCCGTAGGAAGAATAGTCGCTTCCGTCGGGATAGTCGTAGTAATTGTTTTCAGTCGAATAATCGTTGTACGTGTCGCCGGCATCGTAATAACCGCCGTCCGAAGGGGTTGAATCCGAATAGTCGGTGTAACCGCACTGGACAGAATTGTAAGTAGGCGCTGCCACGCAGTAATCGCCCACCGTCAGAATCCTGTTTTTGATTTGGATGTTCGCAGACGAGCCCGAAAAGTCATAGTAAGTCGTGCCGATGCAGCCGTTCTGGTATTTGCTGACAAGCCGTCCGTTGGCAGTTCCTGCGTTGCACGAGTAAGAGTAAGAACCGTCCGGCAGAATGGTTTCAGGGCTGTTCCTGAAAACGCAGTCCGAACCCGTTGAAATTCCGTTAGCACTGCATATTCCCTGCTGGGAATAAGCTTGGGTGCCGGTTGCAAAAGCCAGCACTCCGACTAAAACGGCTAGTAAGAAAAGCTTGTTGGACAAACCCACCATAATCACTGTTACTACTCTGCAGTAGGGAGTATTTAAAGGCTTATGGTGGCTTTGGAAGGGACTAGGGAAAGTTTGAAGAAAGAGGTGGGGTCACGGAGAATCGAACTCCGATCTGCAGGTTTCTTCGCCTTTTCCGCTCTTCATCAATTCAGAGCTCCAGAACAATTTTTCCTAATCACTGCCCGAAGGCTCAATCATTCAAGATTCTGGAGCCTGCCGTAATGCCACTATACCATGACCCCGGTAAAACACATTTTATATCGCACATTATATTATTGTTTCTCGGAGTGGTGTATCAATGGAAAGAACGAGAATAGCTGGCGTAGACGAGGCTGGCAGAGAAATCAAGCTTACGGTTTGATTTCAGCCAAAAGGCTGCGTCTTCGGGGGGTTATTCTTATGCGCTTTTTCCGCGCCCAAGGAAGCGGAAAAGGAATTGCGGTCTCTCGGGGTAAAGGACTCGAAAATGCTTTCTCCGCTACAGCGCGAGCGGCTTTTCGACACGCTGACCAAAACCCGCGGCTGGGAGAACGCCGTCGTCGAATACACGGCAGTCCAAATCACAGAATTGATGAGGAAGAAAGTCTCCCTGAACACGATAGAGGCGGCGATGGCCGCGGACGCTTTATCCAGGCTCAAGTCCAAACCTTCCAAGGTTTACATCGACTCGCCGGATTCCGTTCCATCGAAGTTTGAAAAGAGGATAAGGAAGTTTTTCTCTCACAAGATGGAATTGGTATGCGAAAACAAGGCGGACGCCAATTATCCGGTGGTTTCCGCAGCATCGATAATAGCCAAGGTGTTGAGGGACAGGCAGATTGAAAGTTTGCATGAAAAAATAGGGGATTTCGGAAGCGGTTACACCCACGACCCGAAAACAGTGGAATTCCTGAAGAAAAACTTCGACAGGCCTGAAGTGAAGGAGTTCTTGAGGCACGAGTGGAGCACCATACGCAAGAACCACGCTCCCGCCGGGCAGTCTAAGCTGGGCGAGTTTTAAGAGCATAGGGATAAGAGAAAAAAATAAAAAAACTAAAAAGAAGGGGAAAAAAGAAAAGAGGGGAAAAACTCTACACGAGTTTTTCCAGGTCGCCTTCCTTCTTCTTTGCGACGCGCATGACCGAGTCCTTCATTCCCAAGCCTATTGCTATGGCCATTCCCAACCCGAATGCCAATGCCACGGCTCCGAGCAACAGGAGGAATGCGAACCTCAAGATCGAGGCGTCGGCGTTCGGGAGGAACAGAGGCAGGGCGATGACGATTGCCGTGTAGATGATGAAAGCCTCGAGAACCCAGCCTATCAGGTTTCTGAATGGCAGGGATGCTTTCTTTATCGTGTCCGTCAAGTAATCAGCCGCAAGCATTCCTATGAGGAGGATTGCGACACCCTGCACGAACAACGGCACGTAAGCGACGAACCACGTTACCAGCGTTCCCAGGAACACCAGGCTCGTTACTTCAGCCGCTATACCCAGAAATACCGCCAGGGTGAGCAGCTTCAATATTTTCGAGAGAATATCCGTCAAGGTGAAGCCGAAGAACGCGTCGTGAACGTTACGTCTCTTCAACTCGCGCTCGAGCTG
>CAYOZI010000003.1:24161-52172 GCA_964408425.1 Microcaldota archaeon | reverse complement strand
GCGGTTCGCGACACTTGCGTTTTCGAAAACTGCAACACTTACGTTTTCGCCAACTCGAAAAACCCGGTCAAGCCAGTCCTTTGTGACGCTTCTCCTTTCTGCCGTCCAGACGGAACTCAGTTGAAGGAAACGCCGGAAGGAGAAACGGCTTCGTTGGCGGAAGGGGAATTGGTGAAAGTGAAGCGTTCTGACTCGCAGTTCGGCAACACTCCGGCCAATGCGCAAGCGCCTTTCTCGCTGTTTCCGACCGCGTTCCAACGCGGTTTCACTTACAGCATTCCAATCAACACGCTCGCTTCAACCAGCCCGTCTTCGCAAGTGTTTTACAACCTGGGCTTGGTTGCGCCGCAGCAGTGCAAGAGCGGAAAGACCGGAAGCGCGTACAACGGGCAAGGGCTGTTCGACTTGCAACTGGCTTTGGTGAAACAAGCGTCCGGATACTCTTGGGACTCGCAGACGCTCGCGTTTTCCATTGCACAGCAGTCTTACGTGCAAGTTCCTTGCGAAGAACCGTTGAATGACGGGGATACGCAATCGTGCCAGTTGCTCTTCGTCGATTCGAGGGGAAGCGACGATGCTTGCTTCAAGAGTGTCACGCAATTCGACTTCTACCGTGAAAAGCCAGACAGCGTGAATTGGAAAGATTCGTCCATTCCGGGCGTTTCTCTTTCGGAAATGGGTTACTCGGGAAGGCTTGGCGAGCACAAGGGAACGAAAACCTTCGCCATCACGCCTACCGGCTACATCGTCGCGTTGAGGGACGGGTATAAGAGCTTCCAGATTTTCGACTGGTGGAAGAACGACGGCTCTTACGGAGGAGCGTTCGCTTTGAACTGGAAGAAGAAGAACATGCTGCTGGTCGCGATCGGAGCTATTGTCGTAATAGCCGGCGCTTGCATCGCGTTTCCAGTAGCCTGCGGGCAAGTAGCTCCTTGGCTTTCGAATGCATTAGCTCCAATTGTCGGTCCTCTTTCGGCGGCCCTAGGAAAAGTCCTCCTGCTAGGAGGGCTACTAAACTCCATAGCCCCGCTAATAGCCCTAGCCAGTTGCGGCGCAACCATGGCGGGGATGGCACAGTACTATGACGTTTGGAAGGTGCAAACTGCAAACGTTGGTAAAGATGTTACTGTGGGTCAAGGGATTGACGAGGCAGGTAATACTGTGGTTAAAGCCGCAGGTCCAGATGCTGCCGGGTTTACTAACTCATTTAAGGGAGCTCA
Organism: Microcaldota archaeon; assembly: GCA_964408425.1. GTDB lineage: Archaea > Micrarchaeota > Micrarchaeia > Norongarragalinales > Norongarragalinaceae > UBA10210. The sequence goes on along the minus strand of CAYOZI010000003.1, from coordinate 50,952 downwards.
AGGTTTCTGCCAGATGGTTGGAGGTTTGAGTCTGGCTTTGACCGGAGCGATACTGATCGGAAAAGGCTTGAAGGGAGACTCGGGCTGCAAGGAAGCCGTTTCCACCAACTCGAAGTTTACCGTGCTGAACGGCGACACTTGGGACCCGCAGGAAGCCGACGCCAGGATATTCGGATGCCGCGGGGACAACTGGGCGTTGGACGACCTTAGTACAACGTCCTAATCCTTTCTTTCTTTTTTTCCTTTTTCTTTCCGAAGCCTCAGAAAGCTTTTTATTCGCCCTTTTCGTTTTAAACAATTAACCCACTGAAGTGAAAGAAAAATGGATTTGTTAGAAGTCATAGTCCAACCCACTTGGAAAGAATTCCTCATAGACCTAGTGGAAAGCGAAAAAATGGACCCGTGGGATGTGGACATATCGCAAGTGGCAGACGCTTACCTGCAGAAAGTAAAGGATTTGCAGTCGATGGACTTGCGCATTCCCGCCAACGTAATCCTCGCCTCCTCGCTGCTTTTGCGGTTCAAGTCCGACGCGTTGGGCTGGAAGGAAGACGAAGAGGATTATTACGTTGATGAACCGCTTTTGATAGCCGAAGACATTCCGCAGCTTATCGTGCGTTCCAACCGCCCGCGCTCGAGAAGGGTTACTCTCGAAGAGCTGATGAAGGCGGTTGACAGCGTGATAAAGCAAGGCCGGAAAATCCACCGCATTATTCCTTCTCCTATTGCAATCAGCATTTCCCTGCCGCAGAAAACCATCGGGCAGCGCATAAGCGAAGTGTTCGAAAAAGCGCAAGCATTGAAAGATGCGGACGAGCTGGTTTTGTTCTCGGAATTAAGCGAGGGCAAGACGATAGAATTTTTCATGCCCATGCTGCATCTGGTCAATTCCCAAAAAATCGACGTTTGGCAGGACGAGTTTTTCGGCGAAATTTTCCTGAAAATACTCGCCGAAGATCTTGGGGATGTGGCCCTTAAAGCCGAGAACGAGGAGAAACGCCCCAAAATGCCCGCAAACGCCTGATTTTCTATCTGACTTTGTAGCCGAATCTTTTTTCGTAATCCTTGTGCTTCAGCCATTCCAGCAAAACGGAGATTATTTCGATTTCGTTTCCTACAACAGTATACAATAACCTCCAGCCGTCCGGCAGGTCGTACTTGCGAAGGTTGTCGATTCCGTATTTGCTCACGTACTCCTTCGGCCATAATCTCCTTGGAACGTTTATTCCGCACAAAGGGTTTTCCTTCAAGTTTGCAATTGCCCTGTCGATGTTTTCAGCCAGCTGTTTTTCCTCAAACTTGCCTTGCTTGAGCTGGGAGTAGGCTTCAAAAAGCCTTTTGTCTATAAAACGGACGCGCTTGACGCGCAAATCTACCTTCACGCTTCCACTCCGGTTCTCTTTACGCGCTTCATAAGCTTTGGATTCCAAATCCAAATTGGAGTATTGCTCCTTCCAACCATGATTTTTCCCGAATACTCGAGATACTCGAGCGCAGTGGTGAACGTCTGCCACATTACTTTCCTGGGCAAAGACTTCCAAACCTGCCTAGCCGTCTTTTCTCCCGAAGACTTGCGCAGAGCCTCTTCAATCATCAAAATAGTATCCAAGCGAGGATACCGCAAAACCTCGCTCTTGAAAATGCTTTCCGCACTGCCCATAAAACCACCAGTATCAATTGATATACGCTTGTATTTAAGCGTTGGTTTCAACCTAGCCGGTTTTAAACAGAATTCCGCTTTATTCTAATTGCAATGGGTTTTCTGGAAAAACACGAGAACAGGCTTTATCTAGCGGCAATAGCGTTTTGCGTTCTAGCCGCGTTATTCCTCTCTTCGAGCCTTGCGCTGTATAAAGGCGTTCCGGGCGGAAGCGACTTTTGGTACCATTACTCGTTTGCGGAAAAATACGCGAACGGCGAAATGGCGTTGTTTGATGAAGAGTTAATGAAAAACAACGGTGGGCCTTACCCTCCCCTGTTCCATATGGTTCTCGCGTTCTTCGTGAAAATAGGAATAGGCGTTCAGTTCGCCGCTCTGCTGCAAGCATTGTTTTACCCGCTTGCACTGGGGTTGACCGCTTGGCTCGTGTGGAAGTTCAAGGGGCCGAAGGCTGCGGCGTTGACGGCGGTTTTGATCTTGAGTTCCGTCGCGTTTTTCGACAGGAACGGGCAGGTCACTCCGCAGGCTTTCGACGCTATTTTCATGCCTTTGGCCGCGTACGCTTTCTTCAAGGGAAAAGAGCGTTTGTTTCTTTTGTCAATAATCGCGATGGTTTACTCCCACTCCCCCTACAGTTTGCTTCTATTGGCCGCGTTCGTTGCTTATGCCCTGTTGTTTTCGTTCAACAAAAAGACGGTTTTCAAGGCTTTTGCCCTTTCCGTTCCAATGGTTTTGCTTATCCTGTTTTTCCTCCCGTCCATGCTTTCGGCAGCGGGGAATGCGAATACGATGCAGGAAGAGATAATCCGCATCAACCCGCTTTTCTTTTTCCTGTATTACGGCGGAGCTGCGTTTTTGGTTTTAATAGCCGCGTTTTTAGCCTTCGCGTCCGAAAAGCAAAGCGCGCTGGTTTTGATGAAAGAAAGCGCTGTCGCAAAACTACAGGTTTTTTCGCTGGTTTGGATGGTTTGTTTGCTTCCGCTGGTGTTTTTCTTTCCCGACCGCTTCGCTTCCTACCTCGTCGCGCCCTCGGCAATCTTCGCTTCGCTCGCATTGTGCGATCGCGTGAAAGAAAAGTGGTTTGCGCTTTTGCTGATAGCCGTGCTGCTTTTCGCTTTGCAGTATAACGTTTCCGCTTTCTACGGCCTGCTGCAATCCGGCGGGTTTTACATTCAAACCCCGGCTGGTTGAGAGTAGGAAGGCCTTAACACGAATCTTTTCTTCTCACCGCCGGCGGTCAAAACCGCGTCTTGGTTCAAAAACTCTATTTTCGCGGAAGCGGGATAGTCCCTCACGCTGGATTCCGCGTCCGCAGAGAATATAGCCAGCGCATTGTCCTCGAAATCGTCCAAAAGCCTTTTCGTTTCTGTCGAGAAAAGCGTGGCGTCGGATTCGAAAACGAAAGCAACCATTCCCGAATCGTTGCGCGGGGGAACGACGGATTTGAGAATGCTTTCGGCAGCCAGATCGTGCAGTTCTTTCACCGGGATTTCGACGAGCAATATCCTTCCGGCCTTGTCGGCCCACGGGTTTTTTAACTCGGCGGCGTTGTTCTGCCCGAAAACGCCGTTGTAAGCGTTCTTCAATACTTTCAAGAGCCTGACCGCCTTCAAAGACGCGTATTTGCCCGACTCCCCTTCTATCCCCGTTCCGGCTATTTTCTCTTCAAGCTCGCTCAGCCCGCTTTCCCCCCAGTTTTTTTCGAAAACAGGCAGCAAATCCCTGACTCCGAAAGCCTTGCAGAACGAAGACGGCGAGATGAACTTCAAGTCTATGAAAAAGCCCCTTCCGCCTTGGAATGCTTTCAGCGGAAAGCCCGTGGGTTTCGACAGGCTGTGTTTGGCGAGAGCATCGGCGTTGGGGTTGGGCGACTGCATTTTTTCAAGGGAATGGGTTTGGGTGATGACGATGCAAGGCACTCCTGCCAAAACCAGGTTTTCCAGAATCACTTGCAATCCCGCCAGCCGCATTTTCGCGCTGTCCGAAATGACGACAGTAGCCGCCAAATCCGTTATCGGGATTTCGACCGCCTCGCTGGAGTGGGATTGGGTTTGCGAGAAGCCCATCAAGACTTTTTTCAACTCCCCTTCCGCGAAAGCCATTCCCTTCATTTTCGCGCTTCCCAAAGTGAACATGGACAGCGGATCGCCGTAAAAACTTTCGGCTACCGAATCGTCGCACTTGCCCAACGGCGTGGCCCTGCAGCCGTAGTTTCCCGCAACATCCTGCGTTATCCTCAGCAAACTGTCCAGCTCGTCGTGCTCTTCCTTCACCGCCCTGGCCAGTTCCTCCTGCTTGTAATTCACGAAAAACGGCTGGCTTTGCAAAAGCAGGAACTTGTATTTCTGTTTCTCGGCGGTTTTCTCTATGAACGTCAGATCGCGTTTTTGGCTTTCCAAAAACTTTTCCGCATTCCCTTCTATCAAAATCGGCTGCAAAAGCAATATGAGAACTCCCGGCGGCTTTTCCTTGCCTTCCTTTTCCCCTTCCTTTCCTGAGAAAGCCATGACCAGCATTTCCTTCTCCTGGTTGACGTAAAACCCGGTGGGAACGCCGTTCCAGTCCGCCGACGCGATTTCCTTCCAAGGTCCGAACGGCAAGCTTAATTCCATCTTTCGTTTTCAACTCTTCCTGAAGAATATGGGATTACGTTTTTGTTGCTTAAAAACTTTGCAAAAAAACGCGCTAGGCTACTTTATTAAAAACCGAGATTGAGTTATAACCCTTGCCCGTGAGGGAAAAAGGAGCCGTAGGGAAAAATGGATTTGAAGGTCGTAATAAAGCAAATGCTCGACTCGGGGTTGAGCAGGGAACAGGTTGTAAACAATTTGAAGGAACTCGGGGTAAGCGACGCGGAAAAGCTTTTCGACGAGGCTACCGCCGGTTCTTCCAGGCCCACGACGCTGCTTTCCACGCCGGCGGCGAGGGAACAACCCCCTTCGGCGGAAGGGCGCGGTTTGTTCAAAAAAGTGGATTATCCCTCCAAGCCGGAACCACGCACTAAAAACGCCAAAACCGGTGAAGGGGAGACGGAAATAAGCATAAGCGATTTGATGGGCAAGGGCGGGAAAAGCATTTTCCCTGCAAGACGCGAAGCGCCTAAAGTTGAAGAAAAGGCTGAAGACGCGGATTTGGAGTCGCTTCAAAAGGAATTGGTTGAAAAAGTCGCTCCTGCAGCCGCGGAATCGAGAGTTTCAAGGCCTGTTCGAAATTACGCGGAGCCGGAGTCCCTAGAGGGGAAAGTGGACGAGACGCTGGCATTGCTCAAGGCTTTAGAGGCTATCAACGAAAAGATTCTCGATACGGACCGAAGAATCCTATTGCGCTTGAAAGAGTGATTATGCTCTTTCAGTTTTTCCACAAGAACCAGACTAGCGCTACCAATGCGATGAGAAACCACTCGTTCATTGATGTTAGAGAATAAAAAACCACGTCCCTGACCGGCTCTACGAGCAACACCAAAAGCAAGATCAACAGCCAAACAGATTCCTTTTGAGCCATTTTTCGTTTTTCACCCTTTTTTTGTTTGTCAAACGCCGAGCATTACGATGACCGCCGTCACGGTGACGAGCGCCAGGAACGGTTCTCCAAGAACGTTTCCCAACATGTTGAAGTAAGCCAGAATGAGGATGATCAGTACGGGTGCGAGAATCGGCATTGAAGAGACGAGCGAGCTGATTATTGCCAACGGTATTTGCAGCACGAGCGCCGGGCCCCATATCAAAAAGTGGTCCGTGCTCCAATTGCCCCCGTTCTGGAACGCCGAAATGGCGACTATGATGAACACTAGGATGACTAGCGTATGCGCGTCCAAAGGCATTTACTTCCTTTTTCTCCTTTCTTCCTATTCCCCTGCCTTCCTGAATAAGATGTTATGAATAAGCCCTTTTTAAAACCTTACTACGAGAAAGTAGTAACAATAATGCTTTTTAAAGGGGTGGAGGGGGTTTAAAGAAAAAGGTTTTCTTCTCTCCCGGCTCTTTTGTATTCCCGTTTGTTTTGGCTGATGGTGCTGGAATTTGGTTTCGAAGGAAGAGGTTTTGGGCGTTTTGAAGACGGTCGTGGATCCGGAAATCGCCTTCAACATAGTGGATTTGGGCTTGGTTTACGATATTCAAGTAAAAGGGAATAGCGTAAGCATCAAAATGACGCTGACCACCCCCGCCTGCCCGTTCGGGCCCGAGTTGATCGAGGAAGTGAAAAGGAAGGTCGGGGTTTTGCAGGGCGTGGGGACGGTGGATGTGGAGATCGTTTGGGAGCCGCCTTGGGCGCCGGATAAAATGAGCGATTACGCGAAGATGGAATTGGGAATAGGCTGATTTTTCTTCATTTTTTCTTCTTCAATTCGTCTATCTCCCTTTTCAGGGCTTTCGTTTCTTTTGCCGTTTCCTTCTGGAATTTTTTGAGTTCTTCCCCGGCTTTTTTTCCCAACCCTACGGTCCTTTCCAGTTCCATTTGTTCTATCATCTTTTCGGAAATCGAGTCGGCTATCCCTTTCGACCCTTCTTGGATGACGACCACCTGTTGTTGGGGATAAGGTTGGGCGGGGTTTTCGTCAAAATCTTCTGTTTCCACTTCAACCGCTTCCTTGTAAAAAAAGAGCATTCCCGCCCCTAGAGCTATGAAAACGACTGCGAGCCAGGCTATTCCGCTTGCCATCGACAGCCCTGCGAAAGCGAAAAGCAGAATGGCTGTGGTCGTGACGTTCATTTTTTCCCACGCTCTCTTATTCCGCCGGTTAGTCTTTCGGCTGGTCTTTCTCGATTCCGAACATGTAAAGCACGCTCCTGAAAACGTTGCTTAACGCCGTTCCGGCGTGCATGAGCATGTACTCCTGCGGGTGCCCGTCCCAATTGTCCTTCCAGTATTTCACCCTCATTCTCACTTCGCTCTTCGGAGGGCCGGGTGAAGAGTCTATCACGACCGGCTGGTATCCGCCGGCCGTTTGCGCAGCTTCGCCAGCAGACTGTCGGGCCGGTTTTTGCGTGTAGAGCATGAGGATTACCGCCAGGAAAAGAAGGAATGCGAAGAAAGCCATTCCAGATTCGAGCGAATACCACGCCAACGCAAGCAGAACGATTATCGCGAGAATATTCATACGTTAGAAAAAGCGAGAGGTTGGTTTTAAATCCTTCCTTGGCTCGGGCTTCATTTTTTCTTTTTCCCGCCTATCCTGAGCAACCGCCACAGTATTTTGACGGGCCAAAGGACTATGTGCCCCATGTCGTGGAAGAAGTCTTCGACGGCCGTGGTTCCCCACCACTTGTCTTTCAGCCTAACGTCAACTTTTTGCATGGATTGCGAGGGTGAAGAGCGGATTATCACGGGCGGGGGATAGTATCCTGGAGCGGATGAAGCTGTTCTGGTTTTTTGTTGGGTGACCGATGGCGGTTTTGAAAGCAACGCCAATACTCCCGCCACTATGGCGAGAAACCCGAAAAACTGCGTGCCTTCTGAGATGAGCCACCATCCTATTGCGAACAAAAGCAAAGCCACTAGCACAGCCATTTTTTTCACATCCCCATCGGCGGAGAATAGCCTTGCGGCTCGTCCGAATCTTTTTTCGCCAACAACAAAAGCCCGAGCCCCAACCCTCCTGCTATGATCCAGAAGCTCCATTCGCCCTGTCCGAAGTAATAAACTGCGACGACGAGAGCTATTCCCACTCCCGCAGCAATCCACAAGTACTTTCCTTTGGAAGTTACGAACAAGAGGATGGCTAACCCCGCAGCCACCCATTCCAGCCCGCTTTTGACGGCTAGGAGCATGAGAATGACGATGAACAAAAACGTGAAGTCCATTCTTGTTCAACCTTCACGGTCCCGCGTCTTCTTCTGGCTTCCTGGGCTCGTTTCCGGCCCAAGTCCACGGCTGGAATCCCCAGAAGAATGAATAGGCAAAACCGGCGAGGAACACTAGCCAAGCTATCCAGTTGTACGGAATTACTAAGAGAAAGGTGATTATGGCGGTTATGACAAGGCCGAGTATCTGGCTGCGCGCGAAACTCTCGAAAATCTTGTATAAAACCACGAAGTCGATGATTATGACTATGAGCGTGAGGGCTTGCGTGAAGTCGAGCAAAAACGGTGTGAAACCTTGGGCAAACATTCCGAATCAAAAACCTATTTCTTTTTTGGTTTAACAGCCTTTCGTTTAGAATAAGCGTAAGGCTTCTGAGGCTGGAGGGTTTTCTCGAATTTCCTCACCATGCGGTTCAACCCGAGGATGAATTCGCCTTCGTACATCGCCGCCAAAACCACTATTCCGAACAAAACGCCGGTCATGAACCAGTTGAACAGCTTGTCGGAAAGCGAATAATCGGTCGGAACGGCAATTCCGTCGGGCGAAAACGCGTATACTGCGGTGGATGCGTATTTCGCCTGCAGGTAATCGTTTACGAACAACGCTGTCAATACAGCCGCGAGTATCACGATCAACCGCCATTTCCAGCTGTAGAAATCCATGCGACTCCTGTGGGCGGAAACGTAATAACCCCTCAAAATCCCGATCCTCTTGCGAATCATTTTTTTCTCAACCCCTTTTTTCCTATGTTTGAAATCAACTCAATACTGCTGCCCCGGCATTTTCGGCTGCACCGGCGGCTTGGGCATGACCGTGTTGAAGAACGCGGTTATCATCGGCAATAACCAGAGTATTCCGCTCATCAACAGCGTCCAAAACAGCACACTCACGCTTCCGATGAACGGGTGTTCTATCACGAGAAAATACACCAAAATCCCGCCGACCGCTATTGTGAGAAGGGGCGAAAAGCTCAGGTGGTCTTGCGCCCACTTGTAGTAAAACCATGCGATGAAGAAAAGCCAGATCCACCATCCCCATGTCAAAATATTCACGATGTCGTCGATTATAGAGAGGAAAACGATGGGAAAAACCGTTTCAATCATTTCACATCATCCTCCTGTACTGCTGTCTTTGCATTTGCGCCTGCTCTTCCTCGACCTGCCCCATTGCCATTCCCGGGTTGTAATACTGGTTGGTGAGCGCTTCGGCGCTGGAAGCGCTGCCATGAACAGCATCCGCCTTCACGAACCTATCTCCAGCATACTGGTATCCCAACAACGGCAAAACCCCGAACATCAAAATCATTTGTATTTGCGACCCGAGCACCACGAAGAACAGGAAGAACAAGACCAAAAGCGTCAGGGAAACGCCGTGAGCGAAAACCAGGTATCCGACGGCTATTCCGGATATTCCGAACAGTAGTTCGGCCTTGGCTGGCATGAACGTCATGTACATCCAGAACAAGAGATACGAGAAAACCATCACGCGGATGACGAAATCCAGTTCTCCGAGGGTTTCCAGAACCCCGCCGAAAAAAAGAAGGTTCGAAAAAGCGCTTGCGAAAAAAGTTTCAATCATTTTATTCCCCTAGAAATACGGCCTTGCCAGCCACAGTATTCCGAGCATTACCGCCCCTACCACGAACCATTTTACGGAATCGCTCCAGTACGCGAAAACGCTTCCCCTTCCCTGGTAATCCTCTACGGCTCCTTGTCCCAGCAGTGAAGCGGAATAAGCCGCAAAAAGCTGGGGGATGGCGAAAAGCAAGTCGAAAGCCGGCATTGAAGCGGTTGACAATAGGGACGCGTATTTCAAGCCCTCGATGCCCAGCGCTATGGGCACCGCCAGCCCGAAGAAGGCGGCTGATACGATGAAGACGAAGAGGAACGCGTTGATCTGGCTCATCATGTCGCCGATAGCAAAATAGTAAGGAGGCGTGAATGAATAAGGCGTTTCGGCGGTGTAATTGACGTAATATACGCCTGCAAAGGAAATGGCGAAAACCACTATTCCCAGGATGATGAATGAATTCATTTTCTCTATCGCAGGGGATTAAGGAAAAGAAGAATTTAAAGAAGTCTCCTTCTCGCCGGAAGCACGGGCTTGACTGGTTTTCTCGCAGTTAAGGATTGGTAGTGCTTGAGTTTTCCCAACAGGCTTTGGTTTACGCGGACTGCGGCGGCGTTGAAAGTAGGCCGCCTGGCCTCAAAAACCGGAATGGGCGGCGTGGAAGTTCTTCTAGCTTGGGACAATGCGGTTGCAAACTCGTTTCTCTCCAACGCGTTTCTTGAGAAAGGCTGGAACTGACCGGTTTTGGCGGAAGCGACGACTTTAAGCAAATTCTTGTATTCGGGCGTTTCCGGATGCGGGGCTTGGAACCCGCTTGAATGCAGAACGTCCCTGGAAAACTTGTTTGTCAACGCCGCGGCGGTAGTCTCGTCGATGAAAGGGATTATGGACGTAAGCGTAAAGAAAATCGAGTATTCGACAGGCTGTTTGACCGCAACTTTGGCTTTCGTCACGAGGTTTTCCTGAACCTGGCTCCAAAAACCGGGATTTTTCTCGTAATGGCTTTTCAAAGCGCCGAGCATTCTCCGTTCCCCCTCGGGGTTCAAGGCGATTTTTCTTGCCGCCGAGTTTCTTTCAACGTACATTCCGCAAAGCCTCCTTTTTTTCTTTGGCTGTTTTTGGTTTTTATTCCCTCTCCTGAAGGGGAATAGAAGCAACGTTTTTATACCCGAGCGCTTTATTTCTTCAAGTTTTAAGGGGGCAAGAGGGGAAAAATGGCGAGGAAAAAGAAGGGAAAGGCGAAATCGAAATCAGCGAGAAGGAAAACCATGAAAAAAAAATCTTCAAAGAAAGTTTCCCGAAAGGCGGGTTCCAGAAAACCCAAGCTGCTGAAAGGGCGCGGAAAGGGAAAGAAAGGGCGGGACAAGTTTTCCTTCGACTGGAACAAGCTCGAGAATCCCGAGTGGAAGGCTGATTGGGATGACGACGCGGGCGATTTCGAAGGCGATTCCGGAAGCGGCGAGTACTAAGCCCTGATTTTCCCCAAATTATTTTTTAGGCTTTATCCTCGCAAACTTCTTTCTCCAAATCTCTTTATCCTCTTCACTTAACGGGTTTTGCCGTGCTTTCTCATCCATCAAGTAAACAACCTCTTTTTCGACGTGCGGGGCGAATTCTTCAATGTCCTGCGCATGAGCTACGCCCATTATGGCAACATCCAACTTGTGTTTCAAGCTTTTTTCAAGCATAATCTTGCTTCGTAGAGTCGAAATATGAATCCAGTTCATTGAGCGAGGTTTTTGCCTGCGAAACGCCATTATTTCTTCTTCCTCTCGCTTTTCTAACTCGCCTAACACTTTCTCATACTTTTTTCTCCATGTTTCTGCCTTTCTTGGGTTCAGTGCCCGAATAAACCTGGCTAAATCTATTCTACTGCTATCGATTTTTTTTTGCATTTCTAGGGCGTTTCGTTTCTCTGCATAATCTATTTGGATATCCGCCTCTTCTGAACCGATTATAAAGTTCTTCGCTAGATCGGTAATTATTTTTTCTGCTTGATGGGTGTGTTCTTCCCGAACATCTATTGGAATAGGTTGCGCCCTTTTTTTGAGGATGTGGTCTGTTACCTTTTCAAAAAACTTGTCTGAGTTCGATTCTCCAAATTTATAATATGGCCGTTCTTCCACGCCAACTCTCATTCCTGGTTTAACATTTTTATCGATCCATTCTAACGTTTTTTGAAAACTAGGGTGTTCTGTCTTGTGAGCTACCCCGACTATTATTAGCCTTTTCATTGTTATGACCGTTTTAAATAAATCCCCTGCCGCTTTAATAAAAACCATGGACTTTTCTCGGCTGGCGGAAATATTCGAAAAACTATCCGCCACGTCCAAACGCTTGGAAATAACCGACGACCTGGCGGAACTGTTTTCCGAATGCACGCCCAAAAACGTAAAGCAGATAGTCTATCTGATTACAGGTGTCCTCGTCCCGCAGCATTACGGAATCGAATTGGGAATGGGCGACAAATTATGCATGCGATCCATAGCCCTAGTTTCGGGGAAAACCGCGAGGGAAGTGGAAGCCCATTACCGGAAAACGGGTGATTTGGGCGACACGGCGCAAGAGTTTTTGAAGGGGAAAACGCAGCGCAGCCTGGGAGGAGGGAAATTGTCGACGGAAAAGGTTTACGACAATTTCTACAAAATCGCAATGTCGGGGGGTTCCGGCAGCCAGGAATTGAAAATAAAACTACTCGCCGATTTGCTGGGCAGCGCGACTCCCGTGGAAGCCAAGCACCTTATTCGTTACGTAACGGGGAAACAGCGGTTAGGCGCGGGAGAGGCGACCGTGATAGACGCGCTGAGCGTTTTGAAGGCGAAAGACAAATCCTTGAGGCCGGTTCTCGAGAAGGCTTACAACTTTTCCAGCGACTTGGGGCTCGTGGCGGAATTGTTTTTGGAAAAAGGGCTGGACGGATTGAAGCATCTGAAAGCGAAGCCGTTCTCGCCAATCCAGCCGGCTCTCGCTGAAAGACTGCCGGACGCAGAGGAAATAATTGCTAAACTCGGCGAGTGCGCAGTTGATGCGAAGTACGACGGTTTCCGTTTGCAGGTGCACAAGCAGGGGGAGAAAGTTGAGATTTACTCGCGCCGCCTCGAGAAGATGACGCACATGTTTCCGGATCTGGTTTCCGAATTCAGGAAATTGAAATTGAAGGATTTCATAATCGAGGGAGAGGCGATTGCGTTCAACGAGAAAACCAAAAAATTCCTTCCGTTCCAAGCGACGATACAGCGCAAGCGAAAGCACGGGGTCGAGGAAAAAGCAAAATTATTGCCCCTCAAGTTTTTCGTTTTCGACGTTTTGCTTTTGGACGGGAAAGATTACACCGAATCCCCATATTCGAAAAGAAGAAAGGTTTTGAAACAGGCTTTCGGGAACGGGAAAACGGTGATGCCCTCGCAGCAGATCACGGCTAAAACTCCCCTTGACCTGCAGGATTTCTTCGAGGAAGTGGTCGGAGAGGGGCTGGAGGGAATAATCGCTAAAGATTTGAATGCCCCTTATACCGCAGGGGCTCGCAAGTTCGCTTGGATCAAGCTGAAAAAATCCTATGCCGCCGGGTTGACGGATACGGTCGACGGGGTAATCGTGGGATATTATCTGGGCAAGGGGAAGAGGACTAAATTCGGGTTGGGCGGTTTGCTGGCTGCTGTGTATGACGAAAAAAACGGCAGGTTCAGGACCATCTGCAAGATCGGAACGGGCTTTTCCGAAGAGCAGATGACTTGGTTCGAAAAAACGCTTTCGAAAATCTCTTTGAAGGAAAAGCCGAAGAACGTCGACGCGCTGATAAAAGCGGACGTCTGGGTCCAGCCTAAAATCGTCGTGGAAATAAATGCCGACGAGATAACGAAAAGCCCTGTGCATACTGCGGGAATGCGGGGGAAAGAAGGTTTGGCGCTGAGATTCCCTCGCTTGGTGAAAATCCGCGAGGACAAAAGCCCGACGCAGGCTACGACTGAAAAGGAGATTGAAGAACTCTTTGAAATGCAGGGGAAGTTCTCGTGAATTTATTTGGTGGCTAACGCTTCCATTAGCTTTTTGTTTTTCTTTAGCAAGTATTTCAATATGTTTTCTTCTTTTTTCGTCATAACTACTTCTTCTCTTTGAGTGCTTTTATACCTTTTTTTGCCTGTACGCGTCGAGGTTTGCTGGCATCGCAAGTTCTTCTGTGATTCCGTTCCTAACCCATTCTGCAGTCTGCTTGGAAGATTTTTTCTTGCTAGCCAGTTCCAACAGAAATTTTTCCCTTTCCTTTTGAGCGTATTTCAGCGAGTGTCCGTTCATAAACAAGAAAAACTCAGTAGCAATGATTCCAGTCCTCTTGTTTCCGTCGGTAAATGGATGGCGTTCTCTGACGATTTGAAAAAGGTAAAATGCCGCTTTACCTACTATTTTTTCGCGAAATTCGAGTTTTTCATGCAAAGTTTTGACTCTTTCCGCAATGAATTCTACGCTACTTTCGTTTACCAGTCCTCTTTCTCCACCGAATTGGGTTATAACCAGTTTGTTTATTTCCCTAATGACGTTTTGGTGAAGGTGAATTATTTCAGCAGGCATTCGTCCGTTTTCACTTTCCGTTCGTCTTGCTTTCGCTTTCTTTCTGGTCCTTGTCCCAGATTTCTATATCCCTTCGTATCAATTCCCTGATTAAATCCTGCACCGAAGGGAATTTTCTTTTTTCCTCTGCGTGTTCCTTCAAATTCCAATCCAGAGGAACTGTTACGAGAAACGATTCGGAATCGGGCATTTCGCAAAACCACCTTTCAAAAACTTTTTTTATTTTTCAAAAACGCTTTTTCTCCCTGTTTTCCTCCAAACTCCCCGCAACCCGGCTTGAAACCGTAAAAAGAACTTCAGCAAGCCTAAATCAACAAAAACGCATATAAAAACATATGCCCCGATATGCGCCGAGCGGGCTTTTCTTTGCAAAAACCTGTTCCTAATTTTTCCCGATTGCAAAAGCTCGAAACCTATGGAAACATATTTGTGGAAGATAAAGGTTTATAAAGCGCGTATTCGTTTGCTTTTCACTGCAGACGCTCTCGCTTCAAAGGTAGAAGAGAGAGATGTGTTTGTAGAAAAAACCCACCAAAAAAGAGGCGATAAACCATGGAGGACATTGTGAAGAGCGCTCTGCAGAAACCTGCCGAAGCAACTTCATCCGGAAAAGACTATGAAGAAATAAAAATAGCCGTTGTAGGATGCGGAGGCGGAGGGAATAACACCGTCCAACGCTTGAAGCGCTTGAACGTTAAGGGCGCTGAATTGGTAGCCTGCAACACCGACAGGCAGCATTTGAACATGCTTGACGATTCTATCAAGAAAATATTGATTGGAAAGAGCATAACCAAGGGATTGGGAGCCGGAGGGTTTCCCGACGTCGGAGCGCGATGCGCCGAAGTGGACCGCGAGATTCTGGAAAAGGAATTGAGCGGAGCTCACTTGGTATTCCTGTGCGCAGGAATGGGAGGAGGAACCGGAACGGGTTCAGCTCCTATCATAGCGCAAATCGCGAAAGACCAGGGAGCAATCGTCGTTGCCATGGTTACTTACCCGTTTGCTCTCGAGAGGGCCAGGGTTACGAAGGCCGACGAGGGAATCGCAAAACTGAGGGAAGTGGCGGACAGCGTCATCATCTTGGACAACAACCGGCTTGTGCAACTAGTTCCGAACCTGCCTATGAACCAAGCTTTCCTCGTAGCCGATGAAATACTCGCGAAGGCGGTCGGCGGATTGGTTTTCACCATCACGCAGCCCTCCCTCGTGAACATTGACTTTGCCGACGTTCGCGCAATAATGGGTCATGGCGACGTGGGAATGATTGCCGTTGGAACCGGAAAAGGGGCGAGCAAGGTTGAAGACGCTGCAGAAGGCGTTCTGAAGAACCGCTTGCTGGATGTTGATTTGGACGGGGCCAAGGGCGCGTTGATCCACATTGCAGGTGGAGCGGACTTGACTCTCGGAGACGCCATCAAGGCCGGAGAGATGATTACCGGTTCGATGGACCCGACCGCTTCCGTGAAGTGGGGCGCGAGGTTGATTCCCGAATACGACGGAAAGCTCGAGATTACCGCCATAGTGACGGGAATCAAGAGCCACCAGATCGTCGGAAAAACCGAGCCCAAGCCCGCAGCACAAAAGCACGCTTACGAAATCGAAATCATAGGCTGAGCGTGAAAAAACCATTTTTTTCTTTTTTGTTTTTTTGAGAGAGGCGCGAGAAAGAAAGGAAAATCGTTGAAAAAACCCACCGGAGTGATGTAAAATGGATAGTTTGATTTCGGACGCCCTGCGCACGAACCCGAGCGCGGAGCAGAAAGCAAAGGACTTTGGAACTTCCAAAGTGCAAATAACCGTAGTCGGAGTAGGCGGGGCTGGAACGAATTCAGTGCACCGTTTGCATAAGATGGGCATCGAAAGCGCAAAGACGATGGCCATCAACACCGACCAAAAACACTTGTCAATGATCGAAGCCGATAGGCGGTTTTTGATTGGAGCGCAATTGACGCGCGGATTGGGAGCGGGCGGATTTCCGGAAATCGGAATGAAAGCCGCCGAGCAAAGCCGCGACAAGATTGCAGAGGCGTTGGCTAACAGCGAACTGGTTTTCATCACCGCAGGAATGGGCGGGGGAACCGGAACAGGCGCAGCGCCGATAGTCGCGCAAATCGCCAAGGAACAAGGCGCGATCGTCGTCGGAATGGTCACTTACCCGTTTGCTTTGGAACGCGCTCGTTTGACTAAGGCTGACTGGGGTTTGGATGCATTGCGAGAGCATTGCGACACGACGGTCATAATCGACAACAACAGGCTCGTGGAGTACGTTCCTAACCTTCCGATGAACCAGGCGTTCGCAGTCGCGGATACTCTGGTTGCGAAGGCGGTGAAAGGCATAGCCGACACGATCATGCTCCCGTCGCTCGTGAATATAGATTTCGCGGATTTACGCATGATAATGGGCAATGCCGGAGACGCTATGATAAGCATCGGCGAGGGAAGCGGAAGCAATCGTGTTGACCAGGCGATCAAATCGACTCTCGACCATCCCTTGTTGGATGTCGATTACAGGGGAAGCAAGGGAGCGCTGGTTTTGATTCACGGCGGCTCTACGCTGACGCTGAAAGACGCGATTTCCATCGGCGAGGGAATTACGGATTCGTTCGACGACAACGCTTACGTGAAATGGGGCGCTAGGGTAAATCCCGAAATGGGCGACAAGATCGTGGTAACGAGCGTCGTTACGGGCGTAAACTCTCCCCACGTGTTGTCTCACGACGACCGCAGGAAACACTCGGTCAACGAATCCGTCGGCTTACCCGTAATCGGATTCTGAAACCAGTTTCCGTTTTTCCTTTTTTGTTTTTTTCCCGATTGCCATGGTTTGTCACCCGCTGGGAAAAGGATTGGAACCTGGGGCGAAAGCCTCGGTTCTGTCTCCCCGGCGGCGTTTTTTCTTTCCGTTTTTTCAATTCCCCCCGGCCTCTATTTCTAAAGTTGTTTTTATAAACCAAAAGCGCCTATTTTTTCTTGCTCGGGCTTTTGCTTTCGGCGGAGTGAGGGTGTGGAATGGGCGCTTTGGACGGGTTGAAAAAATTCTATTTCTCGGTTGAGGACAAGTACTACGCGTTCTGCGACTGGCTTGAAAAGAAGGGAGTGAAGATATACGAGTTTTTCGTCAACCCGATTGAAGACAGGCGCCTTCCTTCGTTCCCGTTCTTCGTGGTATTGCTTTTGGCCATAGTCGCGGGAGCGGCGTTCTTGCTTTCGGGAGTGTCGCTCGGTTCGCTGTTCCAGGAGAGCGTTGCTACGGAAATAACCTTGTTGAACCCGGACGGGAGCGTTTACGCAGGGTCTGTGGCGGTAAAGCTTTCTTTGGAGGACGGGCGGGAGTTTACGGAAATAACGAAAAACGGGATAGCGCGGTTCGAAGGTTTGCCGAAAAACGCGGTTGCAGAGGTTTCGTTAGGCTCCCTTCCCTCGAAATACTCTTTCGACAAGAAGAAAATCGTTTTGACGGGTGAAGCGGTGGCGTTGAGGCTGAAAGGCCCTTCTTCCTCGGCATTCAAGGTTTTGGTTGCGAACGAGAACGGAGAGCCCATTGCCAACGCTTTGATTACCTTCAGGGATCCTGAGTCCGGCGCTTTCCAACAGGCTTCCTCGAACGCGTTCGGAGAGGCGGAAATATTCTTTTCCGATTCCCAGCAGGTTTTCCGGCTGAGCGTTACGGCGGAGGGTTTCGACCGCGCGAGTAAAAACTGCATTCCGTCGCAAGGCTCTTGCAGCGTTTTCCTATCCTCTTCCTTTTCTCCAGGCGGGTCTGCTTCAGAGCCGAAGGGAAGCGTTTCCGTCATCGTGAAAGATCAGCAGGGCAACCTCGTGGATGACGCGCTGGTTTCCTTGTACAATGCCGGCGGCTCGACTTCAAAAATTTCTTCCGCCTACACGAGCGGAGGACAAGCGTTTTTCCAGGAAACGATTGCAGTGGGAACGGATGTTTTCGTGAACATCGAGGCGGACGGGTTTTTGGCTTACTACGGGATTCAGGAGAACAACGTCAAGACCATTCCAGCCTCTTCCAACCTGGATTTCGTGATTACCTTGAGAAAGAAAAACGCGGCAGGCGGTTTGCCTTCGGACTATTCGGCATTGTCGGTACAGGTGGTTGACGAGGACGACGAGCCGATTGAAGACGCTAGCGTGAAATTGTTTTTGTACAACACTCCGCAAAAATTCATGGACGAGGAGCAGGCGGACTTCCAGGGAAAGGCGGTTTTCGAGGTTTCCAACACCCAGTTTTTCTACGCGACGGCTTTCGCAGACGGCTTTCTCCCGCAAGTGTCAAGGCAATTGCGAGGCGGGGATGCTACTAAACTCGTTTTGAAGAAAACCGCGGCGGGAAACAACGGCGTTCTCGAGGTTAAAGTGAAAAACGCCGATGCGCAATTGGTTGCGGGCGCGAACGTGGAATTGTATACGAAAGAAGGTTTTTACGCGGGTTATCCCGCGGGCGAGACGGATGCGGACGGAATCGCGGCTTTCGAGGAAATAGCTTCCGACGCCGAGTATAACGCAAAAGCGTTTTACGGTTCGCAAAGCGGGAACAGCGATTTGTTCACGGTTCCTGCAGGCGAGACGATGGAAATCGAAATCACGCTGGAACGGGTTTTCGCGGAAATAGGCGTTCGTTTGAAAAATGCTGCAGGCTCGAGCGACGCTTTCATTCCGGGCGAAGTCAAGGCTTTCGCAGGAAATGCGGAAATAGGATCTTGCGTTTCGCCGCAAACTGGCGGTTACTGCACGATCCGCGTTTACGCGCTCACGCCCATAGTTTTGAAAAGCCAGCCTAACGGGTTTACGGAATTCGTTTCCGAACAAATGACTCTGGCAAACGGGCAAAACTTGAATTTGACGCTGACGCTGATGCCTTCCGACTTGGCTGGAGAACTGCAGATATTAGGGATTGACCTTTACCCGATGGACTCGAGCGGAAGCGTAGTGCTGGATGCGGAGAACGCCGCCCAGGCTTTGGAACGGGGAGGATGGTATGAAGCTAAAATGATCGTTTCCTTCCCGCAGGCCCAACAGCAAGGTTTGTACTTGAGGATAGGCGACGGGCAGAGCGTTGCCGAGGAAAAAGCTTTCATTTCTTCTTTCGCACAGGACGAAACCGCCAGCGCCGGGTTCGGGACGACCTACCGCCCTTCGACGACTTGTTCGGACGAGGAAGTGCAGCAGAGCGGGAGTGAATTCAAGTGGGTCGAGTTTTCCTACGCTTCGCAAACCGGCTCTTCGGGGCCCGGAGTGAAAGTGTTGAGCGCGAAAATAAAAGTCCGCCCCGAATCGTTGAAGAACGACAAGATTGACTTTCACTACCGCGCGTTCGTGGTGAACAACAACTTGTGGGGAAGGGTTCCTCTGGATGCGGAGTTGGGTTCGGGCAAGAACGTTGCGGGAAAAGAATATTGTTTTGCCGAAACGGTGAAGAAAGAATACGCCGTTACGCAAGGGCACGAGGTTTGCACCGCGTTCGGCTGCGTTACGCTAACGCTCAAAAGCGGTAGCGAAAGCGCAAAGCAATTGAGCGTGCCTTTCGGGAATAATTTCGATGCGGAAGCGAGCGTGAAAACGTTTTTCCCGGAGTCGGTCGCCACTCCCGTAGTCAAATTCACTGCAGGAACTCCCAAATACGATGTCAAAACTCCCGTTCAAAACCTGGTTTTGGTTGATGCTAAAGGAGCTGTTTCAACTCTCGTCGAACCGCAAGCTCCGAGTTCCTTCGCCCCCATCAGGGCGGAGTTTTACGCGGAAACGGGTTTGATAGCCTACGCGCAGGCGATGGCTGAGGTTACTGGAACCGGGCAATTGATAGCAACCGTTTCCCAGACCGTCATCCAAGTGGGCCTTTCGCCCGGAGACGAGGGTTTCAAGCCTTTGAGGGTTGAAATAAAAACCGCGCAAGGAAAACCGGTTACGAAAGCAACGCTTCGCATAATCGAAACGCTGGACACTGCTCCTTTCTTCGGATTTCCGAACGGCGGCGACGTGATTGCCGGCGACAATACCGAGAACAACGGGGCTGACGGCATATACGTTTTGAGGCTGACTCCTTTCACCGTAGGGTCTTTCGTTGTTGAAGCGAGCGCCGGAAGCGATTTCGCAAAAAGCCAAACCGCGGAAATCCAGGTTATTTCCACGAGTTTTCTGGGCGTCGACCCGAGCGACGTTTTGTTCAACCAGCCCGCGTCGTGCGTGAACGGCGGCGCGATTTTCGTGAGAAAATCGTTGCCGGTCGAATCGCAAGTGTATTGGAATGTCGGAGGCGCGGATACGCAAACGCAATGCGTCGAGGTTTTCCAGCCTTCCTCCTCTCCTTTCACCATAAAAAAAACCGCTGATGAAAAACAGGTTTTGCTGCGCCCCATACAAAACGGGGCTTGCTCCATAGCTTTTACCTCAACCCTACCCGGAACCGGCTCTTCTTCCACTGCGGAAGCGAGCGTTTTCGTCGAATGCCCGAACTTGACGCCGCTGGGAGAACAAATTTGCACCGACGGGACCGACATAGGGGAATGTTCTGTGGTGAATGTAGGAAAACGATGCGATTCTCAATTGCAGTTGGTTGACGATGCAACGTGCTTGCAGCCGCCGTCTTCACAAGCTTGCAGCGACGGAACTCAAATCGGGCAGTGCTCTGTAATCAACGTAGGAAAGCGTTGCAACGACCAGAAACAATTGGTTGATGACGCGACTTGCACGCAAGCTTCAACGGGCGGGCAGTGCAGCGCGAGCAATTGCGCTTCTTGCAATGAGCAACAGTGTTTGAACTACGCGAGTTACAACTTCTGCACCGCCGTTTATTCCGGCACTTCATTCCAGTACTGCAAGCAGAAGGAATCCGAGGTGTCGCTCGAGGGATCGGCGAACTGCACGCGCTTGCCTGAAGATGTTTTCCGCAGGAGGGTCGACCCCGGCGACATAATAGACCTGGCTCCGGCAGTCGCGTTGAAAGTGAGGCTTAGGGATATAGACCCGAGCAACGAGGCTGAGCCTCTAGCCTTGTTCGAAATTTTGGATAAGAAAAACAAGGTTCTGTTCTCGACGGACGAAATGGCTTTGTGCGAAACTTTCAACGAGAAAGACGTCCAGATACGCGTGGTGAAATTCAGGCAAAGCTCTTCAACCGGCGATTTCTCGGCGGACGTGAGCGTTTCCGCGAAAACCTCGAAGGATTACTTGAACGACACTTGCGACCCGCTCAAATTCGACATTGGGAATTTATTCCAGCAGAGGATGGGCTATCTTCTCGCGTCCCAAGCTTTGAATCCCTCTCAAAACCAGCGGGCCATCGCGGCTTCGGCTTCCAACCAAATCGTGCATTCGCCGAACGCCCCTTACTTTTACGTTATTAAAACCGGCAACGGTTGCACTGGAGGGCCGGCTGGATTGGTTTGCAACAAGGTCGTAAGCCCGTTGGTTCCGGTCAACGGAATGGCTTTCTCCGTCCAAAACGCTTTTGGATTTGACACGGCGATTTCCGTAAACAAGGCCGGCGACGGGGCGGCCTGTTTCGACATTCAGGAAGTGAAAAGCACGGGTTTGGGCCAAATCGGCGATTTCCTGCAAAACCTGCTTTCGGGAACGCTCGGCGTGCCTGGAAAACAGCACGCTTCGGTAGTGGTTTTGTTCAAGCCCGACGTTCAAGGTTGCGCTCGATACGTCATCAACGGCGACGGGACTACCGAGTTGAAGCCGGTTTCCGGAAAAGATTCGGTTACGATTTACCTTTCGAATCCGCGTTTGTTGAACGCGCCCCAGTTTTCCATAACCTTGAAAATGAAGAGCGCGGGACCTTCAAAGTTCGGCATCGCCTCGGCGCCGAGGATTGATAGTGCGTTGCAGTTGTTCTCGAGGGTCGGCGGAATTCCCGCAGAGCCTTATTTGATTGCGAACAACATCAACTCGGAATTGGGCGTCGGGAGCAACATCCGGATAAGCGGGAAGAGCGTTGCCGGCGTCATATTCCAGCAAAGCGATACTGCTTACGGATTGAAGCTGGGTTCTTCACCAGCCGTTTCATTCACTCCGTCGTTTGATAAAGTGATGGATTCCGAGAGATTCGACGTTGTCGGAAACGCTGTCGGCGGCGGGGCGCAGGATTCGGGTGAAGCGCAGGGCGAATTACCTTCGGGCGATTCTTCGGCTTCAGTGGCTATTTCCAGCTTGGACGAGTGCACAGGCAATGACTATTGTTTTGCCAGCGACGAGTTGAAGAGGGATGTTGCGAGCGAGGTCAGCAGAGAATTCAGGCAAGTTATAGGCAACATGGACTCGATTTCCTTCACTGGAGATTATGCTGCGGATAAGACTATGCTGAACAACGCGATGAGCGGGGCTTTGCAGGATTACGTCAATTCGCTTGCGAATTACCAGACTTGCAAATCGGCGGGCATCGATCCTCTCCAGTCTTTGAGGCAGAAGTGCTCGAGGTTGTTGACCAACCCCGGCGAGTTTGGACAGGATAATGCTTTCATGACCGGCGTAGGATATGCGGGTTGCGATTCGGAAGTTTTGGGGTTGGCGACAGGCGCGTCACAGGCGATTCCGGGTTCTTACGGATTGATGGCCGGAAACCTGGCAAACCAGTATCTCATGCCGGGAACGGACAATTACAACCAGGGCGTGAAGATATTCAAGGGGCTGAACACGCTCGTGAACGTGCCGGTTAAACTGGCGGGCGCGAACGGCGGTTTTTACGTCTACCAATTCCAGCCGAGCGAAACGTCTTTGTTCGACGGGACTTACAACTTGGGCGGGTTGGAACTCGAATCGATAGTGGTTTTGAAGGGGACGCACAGCCTGCCGTTGAACATGAAGACTTTTTCCGCGAAAACGGGAAGCGCCTTGTCGACTTCGACCGGCAGCTCTTACTCGAGCTTGGCTTACTTGACTAAAGCCGATGCCTCCAACGAAGTTGCGAGAGTGTTGTTCAGCAAAGACGTGAATTTGTTCACGATGAACAAGCTCGGATTCCAAATTCCAGTTCCCGGCAAGGACGAGGAGATTATTGCGACTACTTTCCTCAAAACGGTTTTCCCGATGCAGCTTCCAGATTCGAGCGTGAAAGTCACCGTGAAGAAATCCGATTCAACAAAGTCGAAAACTTCAATCGAATTGGTTCCTGTCACTACAACCGTGCCTGTTCCCGTTCCTTCTGTTCCAGCACCTGCTCCAACTTCGGCTTCTGCCGAAACCCAGCCTGGTTTTGTTCTTGCGATTCCTTTGGGAAGCCTGGCGGACGACAGTGCTATAGCCCAAACCGCTGCGAAGTACGATTTGAAAATCACTTATGAACTTCCTGTCGGGGTTACTGCAATTTCCAATGATAATTTGGACCCAGTTACGTCCCTGAAGTCGCTCAGCGCGGTTTTGGAGTACTTGCTGGACGAACGCAAAACAATTTCCGGTTGCGAGCTAGAAGTGACGCATTCCAAGATTACCGTCGAAAGCGGCGCTTGCATAACCGAACCGAGCGGTTCTACAGCGGGGTCTGGAGAGTGGACGATTGAGAAGTTTGGTAAAAAACTTCCGACAGGCGAAAACAGGTTTTTTGTCGTTAACTTCGACGAAAGCAACACCAACGTGCAAATTACCTTGGTGGATTCCTTCAACTCTCTAGATGCAATCAATCCGGCTTCGACAACCACTCCCTCAAAACACACCCAAAGCGTCGCATACTCGATAAGTGCAGATATGACTTATGTCTGCGCTACAGAACTTACCACCCCGAAAACAACTTACGGAAACTTAGCTAACTACAATCCGACCGTGGCGAGCATCACCAACACCGGCTTTTCAATTCCACTGGATCCTGCAAAAATCACTACCGTAAAGGCTTACGTTCGCGTTAACGCAAATACGGCGTTCTACGACTGCGTGAGAATCTACAAAAAAACCGCCTGAACTTTTTCCTTTTTTCTCATCTTCTTTTTTTATAAACATATAAAAGCCGTTTTGCCCTAGTTTTCTTCATGCTCGAAGGGCTTAGGGAATGGTGGGAGAATTTTTCATATTCCCTTGAGGAGAAAGGCATTCCCCCGTGGGTTTTGCCCCTCGCCCTAGTAGTCATTCTCGCAATAGGATATTTGCTTTTGTTCCCCTCTTCACCCTCTGGCAACGTTTCCATCTCGGTGAAAAACGATTTGGGCGAAGCCATTTCAGGGGCGACCGTAACGCTTTCCGGCGAAAATTTCGAGGAAACGGCGGTTTCGGACGAAAGCGGAATAGCTTCTTTTTCCAAAGTTCCGGAAGGCGCGTATACCGCGATAGTTTCCTCTCCGGAACACGTTTTCGACAACGGAGGCTTGCTTTCCCTGAGCGTTTCGCCCGGCCAGGATTCTTCTTCAACCGCTTACTCCCAACCCCCTTCGATCCAACTGCTTTCGCTAAGCGTCCTGGTGCAAGGGCCTGCGGCGGCGAATATAGAACTGCTGGATAAGGACGAGCTTCCTGTTGACGCGCCGAAAGCCGGCGTTACTACCGCCTTGTTCAAAGTACGCCCCAACCAAGCTTACTTGATTCGCGTTACGGCGGACGGCTTTTCGGCTGAAACGAAAAGCGTTAGCGTAGGGGCGAGTGATCCGGCCCTGCAAAGAATCACTCTTTTGCCTTTCGGAGTGGAAAAGAAAGGCGTTTTGTTCATCGGGGTTTTCGACAATGAAGGCATAGGCGGGAATGCGATTGAAAACGCGAGCGTTGAAATATTCGATTCAGTAACGAACGCTTTGTTGTACTCGTTGAAAACCGGGAAAGCCGGGACTGTGGAACAGCAGGAAATCGTTTTGGGGCAGAAAATAGGAGTCGTGGCTAGCGCAGAAGGTTTTGAACGGCAGTCGAAGGAACTGACTGCTTTGGAGCAGACGAACGAAAAATTCCGGTTGAAAAAAACCGTCGAGCCCCACGGTTTTTTTGTTAAAGTCTCGGAGAAAGACGGGGAACGGGGTTTGGAAAGCGTTTTAGTACAGCTTTTGGACTCGAAGCAAAAAATAGTTTCTGAAGACTCTACGGATTCCAACGGGCTTGCCGAATTTCCGCTCGTCGAGAAAACCGCGTCTTTCGACGCGCTGGCGTTCAAAGCCGGTTATTTGCCGTTATACGAAAAAGTTTCTTCGGGCGACGGGCTGGAAATGGAGAAAAGCAGCGAGGAAAACGCCGGATTGGTTTTGGTTCACGTTACCGACGCGAAGGGAGAGGATGTGGAAGGGGCTTTCGTCTTGCTGCAAGAGGCGAACGGCAAACCCTTGGGCTTTCCGGCAAGGAAAACCGGAGTGGATGGAACCCAGGCTTTTGAAAACGTTCCTTTGAAAACCATCCGCGTCATCGCTTCGAACGGGATTGCCAACGTTTCGAGTCCTAACGTTCAAGTGAGGATGAAGTCAAGCGTCGAACTGCAATTCCCGCCGGTCAAGGGACGGGCGTTGTTTTCTCTCTCTGATTTCAACTCCCTCCAGCCTCTCGAAGGCGCGGTGGTAAGCGTTTTTTCAAGCGAGACTCTCGAGGAAAACGCGGAATGCACGACGAATTCAACCGGCCAGTGTTACTTGGATATGAAGGAAGGAAAGGCGTTTGCGATTGCAACTGCGGATGGTTTTGAGGAACTTGAATCGAGCGAGTTCGAAATCCTTCCCAACTCCCTTACAATCCAATCCTTGGCTTTGTCTTCAACCGCTTCAGCAAACGCCGGACTGTCGTTCCAAGGGCTGTTCGATTTAAAGGGAAATAAGGTTCAAACCCTCTCTCCCTTCACCACTTACAACGCGAAATTCCTTTTGACTGCCAAAAACCTGAATTTCTCGAAGGCAAACGCGCACATTCGCGTCGGCGCCCAGGACGAGCCGCTTGAAAATTATCCCGTTATGATAACCGGCTTCTCGAGCTTGGGAACGGTGCTGAAAGGAATAGATTATTCGCAAGCTTCCAATTTCGAGAGCGTTTCCAACGCCGGCTACAGCGAGGGCTTGAAGAGGGTTTTCATAACCTCCCAAGGCTTTTCGCCGGCCAACCTCGTGATTAAAGCAGGCGAGATCGTAACGTGGGTGGTTCAGGACAACGCGAGGCACGTTGTTTCGGCGGAAGACGGTTCCTTCCAGTCGCAAGAACTGAATTTCGGCTCTTCTTATTCGCGCTCTTTCCAGACTGAAGGGAATTTCTATTATACGGATGCCCTCAACCCGAACTTCAAAGCCAGCGTTCTAGTCATTCCCAAAACCGCTTCCACGCCAACGCCTCAAACCTCCCAATCTTCAACAACGGGCGTAAAATGGGTTGACTTTACGCTTCCTTCCTTTTCCGGCTCGAAAGAAATAACCGTGCAAATGAAAACCCTTCATTCCAACGGGGCTTTCTATCTCGAACACCGTTCGGCATTCACGACCCTCGGAGGGGTGATAAGAAACCCCGAAGACGCGGAAGCGGGAGTGTCGAAAAGCGATTTGCTCGCCAACGCGTTGAGGACGGGCCCGTTCGAAATCTCTTCGCAAGGCGTTTGCGAAAAGGATTACTGCGTGCAATACTGGTTCGAGGACGGGAAGCAGACTAACTTTGAAGCCGTCTATCCCGATTCCTTCAAGTTTTTCGTGAAAATCTATTCCGACAATCCAGTCGCCGTTTCCTTGAACGGGGATAGCGCGGTGGAACTGCAGAGGATGGATTTTGCGGAAAGCGGAGAGAGCGTTTTCCCGGAAAACAATGCCGTTTCTTTCACGACCGCCCCTTCGGCCGGCGTGTTTGAAGCTTCGGCCGTATTCGCCCCTACAAAACTCGCTTCTGATGCCGCAATCGTTTTGAAAGCGGGTTCTCTAGAAAAAACCGTTCACTTGAGGGTGGTTTCGAAAACCAACCCAGTTTTGAAGGCTGTCGTTTCGCCCAAAACCATCACTGCGCTGGAAGATTCGGCGATTTCCTTCAAGCTGTCAGACTCGCTCGGCTTCAATGTTGAAGGGGCGAGCGTTACTCTCGACGGGGTTCAAGCTTCGGAAAAACAGGGCGGGGAGTACGAGATAAGCGTCACTCCGGGAAAAACCGGGGAGCTTGAGTACGAAATCGCGAAGGAAGGGTATTCGAAAATCCGCGGCGCTATAGCCGTTAAACCGCCTTCCGAATTCGCCACGGTTTCGCCCGAATCCGTTTCTCTCTCGCTTCAGGATTTCGGGCAGAGCAACGCCGCGAAAATAACGGTTTCCAACAAGCTGGAAA
>CAYOZI010000003.1:4977-24151 GCA_964408425.1 Microcaldota archaeon | reverse complement strand
GCTTCCGCTACAGTAACAATCGAATTCTCCTCCAATCCGCAATACTCGTCGGTTATCGCGGCTCCATCCAAGCAAAGGCTGAAAGGGGGGGAGGAAAGGGAGTTCGAGCTGAACGCGAGCGTCTTGCAAAGCGTTTTGCCGTTCTACCAAACCGCGGGGGTGTTGCAAGAGCAAATAACCGGAAACGTGGTTTTGAGGGTGAAAACCGGAAGCGTCGTGCAGCAGGAGAAAATTCCTTTCGCCCTGTCCGTTTCGTTGAAGCAAAAGTCGATTGACGAACTGTGGGATTTGGCGGATTACGCGAACGAATTTGTTTTAACTCCGGAAGAGCAGGAGAAGGAACAGGAGTTCAGCGTTATCTCTTCGTCCTTAACGCCGTTGTTGTTCAACCTTGATTTCTCGAAATCGAAAGACGTCACTTCCGACCCGCCGGGGCTTACCCTATCGCCTGTTTCCGTCCAGAAATTCAAGCTGAAGAAAAAACTGCCTTCCGGATTTTCGTTGGATTGCTTCGCTAAAGAAACGGAGTTCGGCGATGATGTTACGGCAATCGTGTCGTTCCAAGGCTTGTCCTCGAGCAAAACGATTTCGCTGAAAACGACGTTCCTTCAGGACGAGGATTGCAAGGTGGTAGGCGGGGGGAAAGCCTCGATTCCGTTCTCCCTCGGGTTTTCCACAGCCACGGGCGGTTTTGAAGTGAAGGAAAACCGGGGCGGGACTCTCGCGTTGAGGATAGGCGGGGAAAACGGGGAAATGATGGGCGTGGATTCCGGCTATTCGCTGGGGGAGGACGGGATAGTTTCAGTTCCTTTCGGAGTGAGCTTGTTCCTGAGAGAAAACAGGATTGTTTTGGATGAAAACAAAGGGTCTTCCAAAATTTCGTTGCCGGTTGACGCGAATTTCATCGTCGACCCGAATTTCGAGATAAAGCAGGAAAACGGGGGGATGCTCGTTCTAACGCCCCAATCCACCGCCTTCTTCCCTTCAGGCTCTAGGCTGGGCGTGGATTCTTCGCAGAGATCGGTGATACGCGTTTCCAAAAACAGTTTCGTGGAATTCGTCGATTTGATGCCAACTCCGGAATCTCAAGAGGAAGGGCAGGCCGGCGAAACGCCGGTTGCAGAAGGGTCCGGCAATACTGGAACCAACGGACAGCCTTGGAGCGTGGACCCGCGTTTGGTCAATCCCGTTCCTTACAACGGAATTCCGTTGTTCTTGCCTGTCGAGGTTTTGCTGAGATTCCCGCCCGGAACCATTTCAGTCGACAAGACGCAAGCGTCCAACATCCAAGGGTTTGCTGAATATTACTCCCAACGCTATTCAAACTTGCAAGGGCTTTTGCTTCCCCCCTCGACTAAATTTGCTTTCGACGCTCAAGCCACTATAAACAAGGCAACCGGAGGGCTGGTGGAAGTGATAGTCCCTCCGAACGTGCAGATGGTCGTGCCTCCGACCGTAGTGAAGCTCGACAAGGATTCCGTTACCGTTACATTCCCGGTGCAAATGGCGTTGAAGTTCGGGGAAAAAGCGGCTATAGTTCAAGGGGATGGGGGAAAGAAGCATACGGTAATCATTGGTGAAGACACTGCCGTATCGTTTAATTTCGAGCCTTCCTTCTCCTCAACCGGCAAAACCGTCGTGGTTCCCGCGTTTTCACCGGTTACTTTCGTCAAAGGCGCGAGGGTAAAGGCTTTCGAAGATTCGAGCGTCTACTCGCAATGCGACTTTTCCTTCAAAACGAACGAGGAAAGCGAAATTGAATTGCCGGAGGGTTCGGTGGAAAAGGAAGACGGAAGCGTTTTGCTGAAAGAATGCCAGCGGGTTAACATCAAGAGCGCGGCTACGGGCGAAGAGTTTCTCTTGACGCCTTCGGTCAAGAAAATAATCGTTTCAGGAAAACCGGAAATAGGCGTTTTCTCCCTGCGCGTTCCGCAAAACTCTAAAATCACGTTCAAAGTGTGCGAGATCGTGAACGGCGAGAAGGTTGAAAGCCCTTCAGACGAGAGAAAACAGGCGAGAATCACTTTGCAGAAGGAGTCGAGCGTGGAATTCCCGTCCGGAAGCAAGCTGGACGGCAGCCAAGCGGTTTTGCAGGGATTCAAAACCATTACGGTTTACGACGAGGGGGCGGTGTACGACGTGGGCGTGGCGAACAAGGTTTTCATGACCGGGTTCAGCGTCAAGGAAGACACGGGCGTGAAGCAAGAACGGCTTTTCGCGTTTTTGGAGGAAGGCGCTAGTTTGAGCTTCGCGCCGAGATGCGAGAAATCCAGCGGCGGGGTTTTCGTATCGCGCATTTCCACCCTCGTGATCGAGCCTTCGCCCATCGAAGTCACTCTCGACAACTCGTTGTTGAGCGGAGTGGGCGGGTTGGCGAGCAAACAACTTGATTTTCCGGTTAGCGTTTTCAACAAAGGCTCCGCGGCTGTTGTGGTCAAGGAAGCGAAAATCGACGGGAGCATAAAGGAAAACGGCGTTGCTTTCGTCAAAGGGTTTATAGACTTGTACGGAACGCCGCGTTCCAGCGTCACCATCCAGCCTCTCGCGGAGCAAGAACAGGTTTTGGCGTTGTTCTTCAAGATTCCAGAAACGGCGATAGACTCCAGGGGCGTTTACGGCAGTTGTTTGAAGCCGGAATACGATTCAAAGCCCGATTCGGGAAAACTGGTTTTGATCACGGACCAGAAGGGAGTGCAGGCTAAACAGGAAGTTGACGTTCATGTGAAATACGATTCACAATCCGTGCCTTGCGCCGCAAAACAGATTGAAGAACAATTGGGCGACATTAAGGAACGGGGGGTTTTAGCCAGCACCATGTCCCTAGCCCCGAACTTGGACCCGTTCGGGGGAGAGCGCTTGTTTTACTTCAAGAACGAAGGGCACGTGCGGTACGCTAGTTTGACTAACAACAATCCGATTGCGTTGAAAGCCGAGTTTCCCGACGACGACGGGAAACTGATTTCCTGCTTTGTTTTCGACGAGGAGAAAGGGGGAAGGGTGAAAAGCGTTTCCGACGGGTGGCCGTTGGCAAGCGGCGAGAGCGTTTTGCTGGAATGCAAGGCGAATGCCGTTAGCGGCGAGGTTAAAGATTATTCGATTGAATTCTACAAGAGCGGCACCCGCGAAATCGTGAAAGTGGGGGATGCCGACGCTTTGGTTTTCAAAGTTAAAGTTTTCAAACCTTTCGCTGGAATGGAAGGCGTTTATTCCTCTTCGCCCGTGGGAAGCTTGTGGATTGGAGAGGATACCCTCAAGCCCAAGGAAACGCAATTGAATTTCGCCGACGAGCCTTTAAAAACCACTGCCATCTTTGAAGGAGCGGGTTTCAGTTTCGCCTACTGCCAGACGAACTTCTGCACTTTCAACGACGCGGTGAAGGCGTTCAAAAATTTCGCGTTGTTTACAGCCACGAGGGCGGACGGGGAGTTGCAATCGCAGGCGAATATAGACTCGGTTTGCCAATTGCTGCAAAACCAGCCGTGGAAAATGAGTTTCGTTTTGAACCTGGCGAATTCCGTGGGCAACGCGGAATTGCCGCAAAAACTGGGCGATGCTGCAGAAGAAGTGAAAAAAGCTTTTCCGCAGTTCGACGGGGACTTTGAATTCTCACAGGTTCCAAAGCTAGACTTCAACGGGTGCGGTTCTTACTTGATCGAAGCGAGGTTGGATACAGTTACCGGGGAAGGCGGGTTCTGCAGCTTCAAGCCTTCCGGAAAGGAAGGCGAGTCGAGAAAACCGTTCAAAATCGAGTTCAGCGCGAAAAAACTGATGAGCTGCAAAGAAACTCTGGCTAACGCTCCCGTACTGATGCCTGCGGACGACACGATGTTCATTACCGGAAACGAAATGACCGACCCCGGTTTCTTCGGAATCAGAACGCAGTTGGCGATTCCGGTGTTTCAAATTGGAAAATATACTGAAACGGCCAGCGAACTGGATTTGAAGAACGCGGAAAGCATTTCCAACGCCCTTTATTCCTTGGATCCGAGCGTTTTCTCGAAACTCAAGGAAAACAAGGAAGGAAGCAAGAACGTTCCTCTTGTAACCAATTCCATTCCGTTTTACGACGATCCCGCATTGTGCAAGCAAAACGTCCAGCCTGCCAACAATCTTTTGTATAGAATACAATACGGCGGGGCTGTGTTGGCAACCGCAATAGGCTTGGCTTCCATTCCGCTTGGAGGCGGGGCGACCGTGGGAGTGAAGGCGGGTTTGGTTGCAGTTGAATTCTTGAAAGCCGGGGTGGTTGCCGACGCTTCTTGCGAGATTATCAAGGAGCGTGCTTCCAACAAATGCACAGCAATAGACGCTTGCACGCACTTGAGGTTTGCGTTGGCGGCGGACGCGATTTTCAGTTCTCTAGCGTTGCCTTACGGGGCGGGATTCAAAGGCTTGCTTTCCCCGGCGTATCTCGTCGGAGTTGCGGGCGAAACGATTGCCCAGCCGCTGTTGGCAGGAAAATTGGAAGAGCCTTCCCTGCCTTATGGAGGGAGTCCGATTGCCGAAGCGAAAGGGCCTTTGTTTGAAAGCAGCTCAGCTTCTTCACAAACCGGAGAGTTCACGGCTTTGCCGTTGTCGCCCATCACCGGCGCGGTCACGGCACTAAGCGCTAACGAAATTTCCAACTTGGTTAAGAAAATCGAGAGTTTGGTTGTAAACGCGAGAATAAGGCAGTCTCTAAATCCGGATGATTTCAGCGGGTGGGAAAAACTCCATCAATTCCTCCTGAAAAACAAGGTTTCCAGGTTTTCGGCGAATGCGCCGTTCAGGGACGCGCTTTTAGGCAGCAAGACAATCTTTCCATTGGCCGGCACTTCCCAATTTGCCGGAGTGA
Source organism: Microcaldota archaeon (assembly GCA_964408425.1). Lineage (GTDB taxonomy): Archaea > Micrarchaeota > Micrarchaeia > Norongarragalinales > Norongarragalinaceae > UBA10210. The sequence goes on along the minus strand of CAYOZI010000003.1, from coordinate 19,317 downwards.
CGACTGCAGTTAGCGGGTCGGATCTTGGAAAAATAGGTTCTGTAGACGATTTCATAACTTCGGTAGGATTCAAAGGAAGCATGGTCAAAGTCGCACAATCAAGTTCTGTAGGTCCAAAGAAAAACTTCTTCCAGCGCTTGATTGCAGGATTGAAACGAACTCCTGCTGGAGGGGAAAATCGTGGCTTGAGGCGTTACGGCGGGCTTTTGCAAGCCGTAGGTCCGACGATCGCAACCTTGGCCGTAAGTTTCCTGACCAGCGTCCAAAGCGAGCCTGTCGAAGCGGTTTTGGGAGAACGCGTTTCGAATTTCGTAATTACAATCAATTACGACAAGAACGGAGACCCGTCTTCCTCGGCGTATTGTTATTACGACCCGGCTTCAAAAGCCTGCAAGAAAGAGTATAGGCTTTCGCTCGAAAGCTTGTGCACTGCGAATGAAGCTTGCTTGTACTTGACGCCATTGCAAATTCCTTACGCGAAAGCAACGCCTGAACTGGCGGGCTTGAAGACTTACGGGTTGTTCTTCGCCAAAAACCAGGTTGTTGAAGAAGAGGATAACGATTACCAGACGCTCTTCTCTTCCTTGTTCGACCCCAACTCCCAGCCTGACTTCCAAGGAGCTGTGGATGTAAAGGTAATGGAAAGCGTGGGAACGCCGTTCTCCTACACGACGCTTGAGGAAGAGCAGGCGTTGGACGAGGAAGCGTCTTTCGAGCAGGCGCAGACGCTGGTGGATTCGCTTGCAGACAATTCCCAAACGGAAGTTTTGGCTTCAATGCAATCGCAAGGGCTCGTTTCAAGCGACAACAAGGTTGTCGAAGGAAGGCAAGCGCAGGTTATCGCAATCGCCGGCAAATCGCTGGAAACTTCTATAAACCAAGCCGCTGAACAGGAAGCTTCGTGAGGTTAAAAGAAAAATGGACAAGACTGTTTTGACGCTCGGAATTCTCATCGTAATCCTCGTGGGGATTCTAGCCGTGATGCAATTCCCGCAGCTGAATCTTTTCGGAGGCAATGCTTTCGAAGACCTGAAGGGCGTCGACGTGAATAATTTCGCCTTGTACAGGGACGATTCGGGTTTTGAAATAGCTTATCCAATCACTTTCCACTCTGAGCGCGTGCTTGAAGGCGAAAAGCCAGTGGGAGTCCTGTTCACTTCCGCGACGGTTCAAATGGCCCAGGTTTTGCAGGTGGTTTTGTCCAACGAAACCGCTTCTTCAATCAAAAACTCGGTTTTGTCGGAATTGACTGCGGCGGAAAGGAAAACGGTTGTGGAAGGGAATGCGTTCGGTTCGCAGGTCATGGAGTTCGAGAAGCAGACTGATTCGGGAACTTTCACGCTGCGATACTCGTTTTTCGCGTGCAACGGGAAAACCGCGGTTTTCTCGGTTTTAACCTTGCCCGCGGAAAAATCGTTTTTGAAGGCGGCGAATTACATGGCTTCCACCTTCAAATGCTCTTGAAAAAGTGCGGCTGCCGGGAATCGGACCCGGATCGCGACCTTGGGAAGGTCGAATCATACCACTAGACCACAGCCGCTCTCGATTAATTTGTGGGCAAAAGCGTTTTAATCCCTATTTTCATTACTCAATAAAACGCTTGGGGGAAAGAAAAATGGTTTTGGAATACTTGCTGTCTCCGCAGGAGGCGGAGAGAAGGCCTTGGGAACTCGTTTTGATAGCGTTCGTTTTCGTCTCCCTCGGAGTGCTGACACAGCTGTTGATTCCGGCGCTGCAAGGCTCGGTCATTATTTTCGCCTTGATCCCCTCGATTCCCCTTTTTTACCTCGTGCTCATGAGCGACGAGGCGCATGAAGAAAGATATTCGAAAATGAAGCGGGAGATCGAGGAGTGGAAGCGCGTTTTGAGGGCGATGAAAGACGACGAGCTGAAACGACTCCCCCGTTTCGCGTTGGGCCACAGGATTAAAAGGGTTTACGGAGTCCACCGTTCCTTAATCCAGCTTTTCGCTTTTTACTTCATCGGCGCGGTTTTGGCGTACACGTTCTGGTTCGCCGTCTTGCCTTCAGAATCGTCTTACGAATTGTTCTACCCCCAGCTTCAGGAAATCCGCACCCTATCATCGTCAATACTCACCACGCAAGGGTTTTCGGAAGACGCGTTCAATTACCTGTTCAACCACAACCTGCAGGTTTTCGCCCTAATGTTTCTCTTTTCCGTATTGTACGGAATAGGGGCGCTGTATCTGCTGTTGTGGAACGCGTCCATAATAGGCGTGGTCGTGGGCGAGAGAATCCTCAACCAGGGGGTTATGGGCGTGATAACCGGTTTTCTCGGCTTGATTCCCCACGGTTTTTTCGAACTCTTTTCGTATTTCATAGTCGCTTTGGCGGGCGGGATTTTGAGCGTCAGCCTCGCGAGAAATTCCTACAAAAAGCCGTTTTTCAAATACCTCGTCGAGGATATTGCTTTGCTGACGGCAGCCGCTTTGGTTTTGCTTGCAATAGGCGCAGTGATCGAAGCCAGCTATTAGCGATTTTGGAACAGCATGGGGAAGATGATTTTTGAATGCCTTTCGTTCCGTAATCCTCGCCTTCCTGCTGGGGTTTGCTGCGGCTTCGGCAGGATTTTTGTTTTACTACGAATTCCTTCCCTATTCCGCTCCCCAAGGCGGGGTTTGCGCTTACCGCATCATGCCGTTGTTTTCCCCGGATTCGCAAGACTCGTTTGTGCAAGCGGTAGGTTCTGCGGAAAAAACGCTTGACGTAATGCTATACCAATTCTCGAACCCGGCAATGCAAGAGGAGTTGGCAAAAGCTGTGGAAAGGGGCGTGGTTGTAAGAGTGATTCTCGAGCCTAGGGTGGATTCGAATTACGCGACTGCCGAAACCCTCTCCCAAAACGGCATTCAAGTAAAATGGGCTTCGAGAGAGTACACGAACACCCACTCGAAAACCGCGGTTGTAGACGGGAGGAAGATAATCGTGGGCAGCACCAATTGGAGCAAGCAGGCTATGCGTTCCAACCGGGAATCAACCGTATTAATAGACAGCGAAGAACTGGCGAAAGAATTCCTGGCAGTTTTCGAGGAGGATTGGGTTAAAGCGAAGGAATACGCGGAAGGTAGTTCAAATGGATGAACCGGACGTAGAAATCGTTCCGGCAACCGCCAAAAACCTTTACTCCATCACTGCGATGACCAAAGCTTTCTTTCCATACACCAGATTCACGTTCGAAACGATTTTGCAGAGGATGGAAAGCAAGAACATCTCTTACTTCGCGGCGGTGAAGGAAGGGCATACGGTGGGTTTCGTCGACATTGAAGTGCAAGATGACGGGAACGCCAAAATCCTGGGGCTGGCGGTTTTGAAGGAATTGCAGGGAAAGGGGATAGGGAAAAAGCTGCTGCAAAAGGCTTTGGATTTCGCGAGGGGGAAAAACTGCCCGAACGTTTTCCTGTTCGTCGCCGACGATAACTCAGTTGCACAAAAATTATACGGTGAATTCGGGTTTCAAAAGCACGGCGTTTTGGAAAAGAAGCTGGGCGGAAAAACGGTTTTGATTTACGACAAAAGGCTTTTTTAACCAGCAAAGAGTTTGAGTTTCATGCGCTTGTCTTTTCCCACTGCATTTTTCCTTTTCGTTTTGGCTTCGGCCGTTGTTTTTGCAGAATTGCCTCCAATGCCGGCGTGATTCCCGCTTTACTCTATAACCTGAAACTCGATTTTAGTTCCTTTCGAGTCGAAAGCGTTCGCGTCTTCGATCCTGTACGGAAAACACGCTATGAAATGGAATTCTTGCGAGCGGGAAAAGAAATGCAGATCCTGGGTTGAGGGGTAGGCTGAATGGGGCGAAGGGTGGGAGTGGAAAGAAGCGGCTTCGCTTGAATTCGCGGGAATGAAGTAAGGGGAATAGGAAGAGGAGCTTTTGTCGTAGCTGGAGAAAGGCGCGAGAATCAATTCCGTCAATACCATCTCCCCGTTTTCCTTTTCTCCCCTGAACAACGCTATAAACTCGTCCGGGTGCGTTTCCCTCGCCCCCTGCAAGGCGCTTTCCAATGCGATCCTCTTGATTTTCAGCATACTCTTTTTATTAGCGTTGGCTTATTTATCCCCGTCCACCCCGAATTGTATTGTTTTTGAAACAACTGTTTTTATTTTGAAACGATTTTGACGATCGGTGAGCCTCGTAAGGTATTTAAAGCCTAGTAGCCTGTTTTGTTTATGCAACACTTGTTTCAGGAATCAAACACTTTGAGGGTTTTGGCGTTTTTCTTGGAAAACCCTTTTTCCGAAGCGTACTTGAGGGAACTGTCCAGAAAACTGAAAATGAGCGCTTCGACGGTGTTGCGGTGCTTGGAAAAGCTTGAAAAGGCGGGCTTGGTTTCCAGGCGGGACGAGAAAAACGCGTCTTTTTTCAAAGCGAATTTGACTCAGGAGTTTAAAGCCGTGAAAATCGCTTTTTCCGTGTCGAAAATCGCCAAGTCCGGAGTGTTGGAAACGATTGCGGATAAAAGCCGGGGGCTGAGTTGTTTTCTTCTTTTCGGAAGCGCCTCCAAGGGGGAGGATGCCCTTGCAAGCGATTTCGACTTTGTTTTGATCGCTTCGGAAAGTTCTGTTTCGGCCGGAGAATTGAGGGAAAAGCTCGGCAGGGACGTCAACCTGAAAAAATATTCCATTGGCGAGTGGAAAACGGTGAGCAGGAAAAACAGGGCGTTTTATTTGGACGTCATGGCTAATTCGTTCGCACTTTTGGGAAGCAAGCCGGTGATGGATTGAGCCTTGAAGATTGTTTTGAAAGCAGGCAGTTGAGGGAAATTCCTCCGGATTTGCTTAAAGCCGGAAAATCTCTTGAAACGGCGGAGTACAAGCTGGTTGAAGCGCGGGAATTGTCTAACGCGGGTTTTGGAAGCGCTGCCATCGTGACGGCTTACGCTTCAATGCTGCATTCGGCAAGGGCTTTGCTTTACCGGGATGGATTCCAGGAAAAATCGCATTACTGCGTAATCCAATACCTGAAAGAAAAATACGCTAAAATCGGTTCGCTTCAGTCTGTTTTGGTTACCGTCATGGATGCGTTTCGAGCGGAGCGGCACGACATAATGTACGGCTTTGCCCCGTCGAAAGTGAAGAGCGAAGACGTTGAAGCCGCGGTTGAAAACGCGGGGGAAATGATTAAAGCCGTTCGAAAGTTAATCGTAGTTTGAAATCTGGAATAAGGCATTGACATGGATGTTGAAACCAAGCTTGGACTGCTGGAATCAAGCCAGTTAGTTCAGGAAATAGTAACGCAAGACGAGCTGAAGCAGCTGTTCGAAACCAAGGCCAAACCCAAACACTATATCGGCTTCGAGGTTTCGGGATTGCTGCACGTCGGTTCGTTGTTGGTGAGCGGGAGCGTCATCAACAGCCTTTCGAAAGCCGGGGTTGAGACGACTGTTTTCCTCGCCGACTGGCATTCTTTGATAAACAACAAGCTTGGCGGAGACTGGCAAAAAATACAGGCAGCGGCGGATTATTTCGAAGAAGCGTTCAAATTCTACTGCCCGACTGCGAAAATCGTGCGGGGAACGGACCTTTATCATAACAACGACGAGTATTGGAAGAACGTTTTGAAATTTTCAATGCACGTCACCATCGCGCGGGGAACGCGCACTATGCAGGTGCTTGGTCGGGAGGAGAACGAGACTCTGGATATAGCGAAATACGTCTATCCCTCGATGCAGGCTGTTGACATTAAATTTCTCAACGCCGACATAGCGCACGCGGGAATGGACCAGCGGAAGGTGCACATGCTCGCTCGCGAAGTATTCCCGAAAATGGGTTGGAAGCCGCCGATAGCATTACACCACCATTTGCTTCCTTCGTTGCTAGGGAGCGAGTTGAAAATGAGCAAATCAAAGCCGGAGAGCGCGGTTTTCATCCACGATTTGGAAGAGGAAATAAGGAGGAAAATAAACAAGGCGTTCTGCCCGGAAACGACCGAGGGAAACCCTGTTTTGGAGTATGCGAGGTTTTTGGTTTTCGGGATGGGTTCTAAAAAGGAATTCGAGATCGAAAGGCCTGAGAAATACGGCGGAAACATAAGCTTCGGTTCGTTTGAAGAGCTGGAAACGGCGTTCGCTTCGAAAAAACTGCACGCGGGCGATTTGAAGGCGGGAGTGGCGGACGCTTTGAATGAATTGGTTTCGCCCGTGAGAAAGCATTTCGAGAAAGGAAAGGCGGGAGAGCTGTTAGAAAAAATGAAGGGTTTTCAAGTGACGCGGTGATTCGAAAAAATGGACAGAGCTATGGTTTTGGTTTTCATCCTTATCCTGGCTTCTGTAACCCTGCACGTTTTCGGGAATTCTTTCATGGCGGAACAAGATTCGGCCGCCTTGTCTTCGGCTTTGAACGTTTTTTCTTCGCTCGCGGCGCTGCTGGCCGTGCTTTTGGTTTACGCGTCCGTAGCTGAAGACGAGGTGAAACGAAAGGCGTGGTCGTTCCTGTCGCTGGGTTTCGCCTTGTGGGTTTTGGGGGAATTGGCTTGGATGGCGCAAGTCGTTTTCTTCAACAACCTTGTCCCCTACCCTTCGATTGCGGATTTGTTCTGGATTTTGGGCTATCCGTTTTTGTTCGGAGGGCTGATGTACAGGCTTAATTCCATCGGCTTTTCCCAGGATAAGGTTACGGCAGTCAACATCCTGCTTTTGGTGGTTGGAATAGCGTTTGCGGCGGTTTTGATGTTGACAATGCCGAAAGTGTTTTCTTTGAGCGCGGTGCACTTGGACCAGACGCTCAACCTGGTTTATTCGGTGGGGGATTTGGTGTTGTTCGTTCTCGCGGCGAGCGTGGCGTTTTTCTTCGCAGCAGAATCGGTTTCCCTCGCCGGCCCGAACCTGTCGAAAGCGTGGATTATTTTCGCGGTGGGATTCGCAATTCACGCGGTTTACGACGTTTTCTTCTCGTTCTTCATTTCTTTCGACTCTTATTCCTCCGGCTCTTCCTTCGACTTTCTTTACGACGTGGCTTACGCCACCATAGCGCTGGGCGCGTTCCTGCTGAGCGACGTTTCCTCACGCTATTGAACGTTTTTTCCCAATTCGTAATACTTTTTTGTTTTTCTCAAAACCGTTTTAAGCGTTTTCAAAGTCATTATTAAGTTTTATTTTCGACGTGAAGGGTGGTTGGGGAATGAATTTGGTTTTGGCGGACAGGATGAGCCGGTTGGGGACGGAAACGGCTTTCCAAGTGGGAATGAAAATCGCTTCTCTCGAAGCGCAGGGAAAGAAAATAGTCAAATTGCATATCGGCCAGCCTGATTTTCCCACTCCCGAGAACGTCAAGCAGGCCGCTGTCAATGCGATCAACGCGAACAAAACCGGCTATACCACTTCCAACGGGACTCTTGCAATAAGAAATGCGGTTGCCGACTACGTTTTGAAAACGCGAGGCGTGCCAGTAGACCCTGAAGAGGTAATCGTAATGCCGGGCGGAAAGCCCGTCATGTTCGCAGCCGCCTTCACCCTGCTGGATTCTTCAACCGAAGCGATAGTTCCAGACCCTTCCTACCCGATTTACGAATCCGCTTCGAAAGTCATGGGGGCTGTTGTAAAGCCGCTGCCCATTCTCGAGGAAAAGGGCTTTTCATTCGACCACGAGGTTTTCAAGCACCTTGTTTCGAACAAAACCAAGCTCGTTTTTGTGAATACTCCTGCAAACCCTACGGGCGGGGTTCTGTCGAAAGAGGATTTGAAGCTGGTCAGGGATTTGGCGGTCGAGAAAAACTTTTGGGTGTTGAGCGACGAGATTTACTCGAGAATCGTGTATGACGGAAAGCACGAGAGCATTCTGAATATGGACGGGATGAAAGAGCGTACCATTCTCCTGGACGGATGGAGCAAAACTTATTCGATGACGGGCTGGAGGCTTGGATACGGAGTAATGCCGAAAGAATTGGCATCGCATTTCGCAACTGCCGCGATAAACATGTATTCGTGCGTGACGAACTTCTGCCAGGACGGAGGCATAGAAGCTTTGACAGGCCCGCAGGATGATGTGGATAAGATGGTGAAAACCTTCAAGGAAAGGCGGGATTTCATCGTGAAAGGGTTGAACGAAATCGAAGGCGTAAGCTGCATAATGCCGAAAGGGGCTTTCTACGCGTTTCCCAACGTGAAGAAAATTTGCGCTAAAAGCGGTAAGAACAGCAAGCAGCTGGAGTCTTACCTGTTAGAAAACGGGCTGGCTTGCCTTGCGGGAAGCGCGTTCGGCTCTTTCGGAGAGGGTTATTTGCGTTTCAGCTACGCCGCTTCAAAGGAAGATATTGCTGCGGGTTTGGAAATAATGCGTTCGGCGTTCGAAAAACTCTGAGTTTTTCTTTTAAACGCTTTTAAACCCCCGCGAAAAAAGTAAATACTCTCGAATAAGCATTAGTTTATGCTTGAAGACTGGGTTTACAGGCGGAATAGGGCGAAACTGTTTTGGGCAGCGATCTCGTTGGCGTTAAGCGTTTTCGTTGAAGAATACGGGTTCAACTCTTCACTCTCGAACGGAATCCGTTATTCCGACGTTCTCGTCGGATTGTCCCTCTTGCTGTTCTTGTGGTACGTTTTCAACAACGTGCGGAAATCCGACTCCCGCATCGACCCGAAAGTCGCCAGGGCGACGGGCTTTGCGGCAAGGTGGAGCTTGCTGCTGGTTTTAGTGTATTTCGTCGCGGGAATGATAGGCTTTTCCTTATACCGGAGCCAGTTCCTGCCTTTCTCCAATGAAATAATCGCTTTCTACTACTTTTTCGCAACCGCGTTGACGTACGTTATCCTGTACTTCTACAAGTACTATTCCCAATAGCTTTTCAGCGGCTTTCGCTCTTGAAAAACTCGGTCAAAAGCCTCACTCCCCAGCCCGTCGAACCGGCTCGGAAGTTGACTCCCGGCTTTTCCACCCAAGCGACTCCGGCTATGTCCAAGTGAACCCAAGGATACTCCCCGACAAAATTTTTGAGGAACATTCCGCCTTCTATGGTTCCGGCAGCGTGTCCCTTGTCGGAATTGATTATGTCCGCGATCTCGCTTTTCACGAGAACCTCGTACTCCTTCCACATGGGCAGTTCCCAAACCCGCTCTCCGCTTTTATCCGCCGCACTCTTGATTTTTCCCGCAAGAGCGGGGTTGTTCGTCATCAATCCAGCCGCATCATGCCCAAGTGCGACGACGACCGCTCCAGTTAGCGTAGCCAAGTCGATTATTCCCTTGGGTTTGTATAGCGTAGCGTGGTGCAAGGCGTCGCTCAAAACCACCCTGCCTTCCGCATCCGTATTGGAAACCTCGATGGTTTTGCCGCTGGCGGTTTTGATTATATCCCCCGGTTTGTAAGCCGTTCCAGAGGGCAGGTTTTCCACGAGAGGAGCTATTCCTACAACGTTTACTGGCAGATTCAATTCCTTCAGGGCTTTGATCGTTGCGATGACGGTGCAAGCTCCGCTCTTGTCGTACTGCATGAAATCCATGTAGCTCGATGGTTTCAGCGACAACCCGCCGGAATCGAAGCATACGCCTTTCCCTACTATCGCGTAAGGCTTTTCCCCTTTCCTTCCGCCTTCGTATTCCATCACCAGGAGCTGCGGGTCGTTCGCGCTTCCCTTGCCGACGCTTACGATTGCATCGTATCCCTTCTTTTCCAATTCCTTTTTCCCCCAAACGCTTACCTTAACCTTTCCGCCAGCGAGTTTTCTCGCTTGGGTTGCTATGTAAAGAGGCGTAGCAACAGCCGGATTCGTGTTGTCGAGCATTCTCGCGTAATTCTGCGCTTCAGCAATCGTTTTCGCATAAGCGATTTCCGCCCTAGCTTTCGCCGCATCCCCTTCCGAATCGAAAACGAAAACCACCCTCTTCAGCTTGACGTCCTTCTTGTCATCCCCGGCGCTCTTGAACTCCTGGAAGTCGTACGAGGAAACGACGCAAGCTTCAACCGCCCTCTTTATTTCGAAAGGCGAAATGTGGAATGCGATGGTTTCGGCGTAATTCTTCACGACCCCGAAAGCCGCAGCTGCGGCGTTGAACGCGTAATGCTTATTCTCGGAATATTCCTTTTCGCTTCCCAGCCCAACGACTATGACCCTCCGCTGTTTCAGTTTTCCGAGCGTGCGTATGACCATCAGGGAGGCGTTTTTCCCTTCGAATTCGTTCTTTTCTATTGCGGTGGTTATCTCCCCTCCCAGCGCCGAGTCTATCCTCTTCGCGTCCGGCGAAAGGTTTTTTTCGAAAGTGGAAACGACGATTGCATCCACGCCCTGCTTCTCGATCCTTCCTCTTGCGGTTACGAATTCAACAGCCATCTTCCATCCACGCTCCGTTCGCTTTTGCTCAAGCTTAAATAATTCAAGGCATTACTGCATAGCGGTTTAAATGAATTACGAGGAGAAAGCGCCGTACAGTTTTGCCATGAAAATCCTGTGGGCGTCCGGATTGATGGCGATAATGGCGCTAGCCGGGGTTTTCCTTTTCCTCATTCCGCAAGCGGTTGAAAGCGCGCCTTTCAAGGCATTTGCTTTAGTAGTGCTGTTTTTAGCCGCGCTTTCGTTGTGGCTTTTCTTCAAGCTTCGTTTCGGCCACGATTCGAAAACCCTCTTCGCAAAAACGACCGGATTGCGGTATTCGGTTGAAAAGAAAGACGTGGTGAAAGCGATCGTATTGCCGAAAATTCCGTTTTTGGTCGGCTGGGGAATCAGGATGTGGTGGTGGAACGGACTGACTCTTGCATTTGTTTCCCAGCACAAGCCGGCGTTGCTTATAGTGAAGAAAACCGGCTTGTTCAAGAAGGTGGTTTTTACCGTTTCGAACCCTAAGGAATTCGCGAAAAAAGCCGGCTTAACGGTTTCCCGCTGATTTCCTTTTGACTTCAAGCGCGAAAATCGTCTGGTCGTCGTTCCTTTGTTTTTCCCACGCGTCCAAGGTTTTGAATATTTCCTGAACGTGTGCGTTCAACGGCTTGCCTGAATGTTTTTTTATGGCGTCAATTATGCCTTCCTTCGGAAGGATCCTGCTTTCGTAATCCGAGTCCCCGTTTTGCTTGACGTGCTCGAAAATCCCGTCGGTCATGAAAAAGAGCCTGTCCCCCTCCTCAAGCTTTAACTCCTTGAGCTCCACCTTTTCCCTAATAGCCCCCAAAAACGCCTGGGCGCTCGGCATTACTTCGCGCACCTCTCCGCCCCGCAAAAGCAAAACTGGCGGGTGTGCCGCATTAAAGTATTTTATCAATCCCTTTCGCCAGTTGAACCGCCCGTGAATGGCCGGCAGGATGTCGTTCTCCCTTTCGACCAAGACGTGAAGCTTGTCGTAAACCTTTTGAAGCTGGGGGTTTTTCGCGCCTTCGTACAATGGGGCTATGGCTTTCACTATTCTTCTCCTTAAGCCGGCCGCTTTACTCCCGTGGGCGGTGATGTCGCCAATGCCTATGCTTCCCTCTCCCTTGCCCCTTCCCAAGTGAAGCCAGACGTAATCGCCCGTGTCTATCTTTCCGTGGGGGATTGTGGCGTGCCTAGCGCCCAGCGCAATATCATACTTTTCCAAAAATTCGGCTGCGTTTTTCCCCAACTCGTTTTTCGGAATGGCTTTCGAGCGTTTTGTTTTGAACAAAACCGGAATGTGGCTCAAATTAACGCTCCGTCGCATTGCGACAAAACGACTTTCGTCCAGACCCCTTACCATGACATCACTCTATCGATTTGAAACGCCTTGATTTTAACCCTTTTTTAACCCTTAACCAAACTTCCGTTTTTGTTACTACTGGAAAGTTGCAAAGGTTTAAATAACGTTTTGAGTCAAATAATTTCGATATTTTCAGGGTTCGGTGGGGTTTGTAATCATGGATGACAAGTTTGTCGCTTCTAGGGCGTATTACGACGTCGGAAGAAGCTTGAAAATGAATGTCGATGAACGGAGGTTGAGCGGAATGCAGAATGGCGATTTTCACAAGGAAGTCAGCGCTTTGTCCAACGAAATCATTCACGAGATCGAGGACATGAAAAAGCGTTATTACGAAGAGGGCTTTAAAGAAGCGTTGAAGCAATTGCAAGCGCAGCAAATGCAGAAAACCGAAGTGCAGCCGCTCCAGGCTATTTTGCCGGTCGCCCAGGTTGACACGAGCGCTTTTGAAGCAAGGATGTCTTCTTTGGAACAAAAGCTTTCGGATCGCGTAATCTCTTTGGAACAGTCTTTCTTGAATTTCGAGGCGAGGGAGGGAGAGCTTAAGGAAGTTTTGAGCGAGCACAAGGATTTGGTTTCAACGCTCAAAAGCAGGCTTTCCGAAATCGCCGTTTTGCAGTCTTCAATCGAGGAAAAGCTTTCCCAAGCCCCCGGAGACGTGGAAGGCAAAATCGATTCGATGAAGGGCGAAGTGGAAAACATAGCAAACCTGGTTTTGGAGACTGATTCGAAGATCAACAAGTTCGAAAGAACCAGGAAAGGTTCGGTAAGGCGTTTGGGCAGGAAACTCGCTTCTTTGGAAAAAAGGCTGGATGACTTCAAGAAAGTCAGGAAAGCAATACGCAAGCAGGGCAAGAGGATTACGACCCTCCAGGAAGTGAGCGTCGAGAAAAAGGTTTTGAAGAACGCCTTGACGAGAGTCAAGGGAAAAACCGTCAAGGGAAAAAAGAAATCTCGCAGGAAGGCGGTTAAGGCTACCGTCGTAAGGCCCAAGACTCTCGTTATAAGGTCGAAGAGCGTCAAGGTCGTCGGCCAAGCTGCGAAAAAGAAATCAAAGGCTTCTCCGAAGAAGAGCGGGAAAGCCTCGAAAATCTCTATCAGCGCACAGGCGCCGACTACCGTCGAAATAACGCAGAAAAAGTAAGGAAGCTTTTTTCTTTTTCTTATTTTTTATTTCAAGCGTCAGCCGCTGATGTCCACCGGCTGGTCTTCAAAACCAGTGTCTATGTCCAGCTCTGGAATCTCTATCGAAGGAATCTCTATGGAATCGGCCTGGCTTTGTACGTCCCCGATTTGGGGGGTTGGAGTAGGCGAGGGAGCTTGAGCTGTTTGGGCCAAGCATCCCGCCAAAATCAATCCTAACAAAAGCGTTAACGCAAAAAGTTTCTTCAATCAAACCACCTTTTTTTCCATTTCATTAAACTTACCGCGTTTTTCTAGCTTTTCTTTTGCCCAAGCTTAAACGGAAGGTTAAAAAACTGTTTTAACTTGAAAGTATTTTCTTGTTGAATTCAAAAGGTGGTTGAAAAATGAATTTTACGGTTATAGGAATAATCGGCGAGGATTCGGATGCAGCCGACGTTCTTTACACGGGATTGAGGGAGTTTCCGGCTGACGAAGTCCTTTTGGTGCACGAGCCCCAGTTCAAAAAACGGGCTTTGGGCATTAAAAGCGATTTGGAGAAAATCAAGGTTCCCGTGCGTTTGGACGTTCTTCCTAACTCGAGTTTGGACACGGTTTTCCAGACGATTTACAAAATCCGCAACAACGAGCGGGACAAGAAACTTGTTTTGAATATAGACACGGATTACAAGACTTCCTGCATCGCGCTTTCGGCGGCTTTCGTGAACGGGATACAGGCGATTGGAGTGAACGACAATACCCGGGTCGTCGCCTATCCGATAATGAAGTTTTCTTATTACTCGGCTTTGTCGGACAAGAAGATGGAGCTGTTGAAAAGCATTGAAGGGCATAACGGCGTAGAGTCTTTGGAACAATTGAGCGGGTTGATGAAAATGAGCCTGCCGTTGGTCACTTACCACGTCAGGGGGACGAAGAATTCTCCGGGGCTTGAGGAATTGGGTTTGGTGGAAACAAACCGCCACAAGGGGAGGATAGGCGTGAAACTAACCAGTTTGGGAAGGCTGATTTTGAACGGGTACGTGGAAGTGGAATGCAACGACCCGAATTGCGAGAAGGACCGCAAGAAGAAGGGAAAACGCTTGGAAACGGAAAAGCCGTTGAAAGCAAGAGCCTGATTTTTTACTTCTTTCTTTTCAAGACTTTTTCGGCTGCGGCTACGATATTTCTCGAGCGCATGCCCCACTTGTCCATCAACTCGTCGGGCTTTCCGCTTTCCCCGAAGTGGTCGGGCATTCCAACGAACTCCATGGGCACCGGATGGGTTTTAGCAAGGCTTTCAGCAACCGCGGAACCCATTCCGCCCGTAATCTGGTGTTCTTCAGCCGTTACAACAGCCCCGCATTTTCTGGCGACTTTCTCTAGAGTGGAAGAGTCGATTGGTTTTATCGTGTGGTTGTTTACCACCATCGCGTTAATCCCTTTTTTCGAGAGTTCTTCGGCCGCCACGAGCGCTTCGTACACGAGAGGCCCGCAGGCTACGAGAGCCACATCCGTTCCATCCCTGTAAATTTCCGCCCTCCCGATTTCGAAGGGAGTGGCTGGAGTGGTTA
>CAYOZI010000003.1:0-4967 GCA_964408425.1 Microcaldota archaeon | reverse complement strand
GGGAATCTTGTCCCTTCCAAAACGGAAATAACAAGGGCCTTTCATTCTTCCCAACGCTATAGTCGCTTTCTTCGCCTCGTGGTAATCGCAAGGCACGACGACCGTCATCGTGGGAATGACGCGCGTTATCGCTATGTCCTCCAGCGCCTGGTGCGTAGCGCCGTCCGGGCCTACGCTTATTCCGGCATGCGCGCCGGCAAGCTTGACGTTCGTCTCGTTATAGCAAATGGTTATTCTCACTTGATCCCAGTTCCTGCCGGGCGAGAAGACCGCGTAGGAAGAAATGAACGGGATTTTGCCTTCCAACGCCAATCCCGCAGCCACTTCGGCCATGTTTTGTTCCGCAACGCCGATTTCCAAAAACCTTTGCGGGAATTCTTTCTTGAACAAGTGCACTCTCGTGCTTTCGGTCAAGTCGCAGCACAATACCATTACGTTCGGATTCTCCCTTCCAAGTTCAACCAGCCCGTCTCCGTAACCGAACCTGCCCGGAATCTTTTCCAGTTTCGAAGCGTCCTTCCAATCCGCAAGCTCAACCATTTTTCTTCAACCCAGTTTCGCCCTGGTTTCGGCCAGTTCTTTCAACGCTTTTTCCGCTTCTTCCTTGGAAGGCGGTTTGCCGTGCCAAGGATACTGGTTTTCCATGAAACTCACGCCTTTTCCTAAAATCGTTTTGAAAACGATCACGCTGGGCTTTCCCTTGCCTCGGTTGTTTTTAGCCCACTCGAACGCTTTCAGGATGGAGGGAATGTCGTTCCCGTCTTCTTCAATCACGTTCCACCCGAACGCCTTCCATTTTTCGGCGAAAGGCTCCAACCCCATTATGTCGTGAACGTGCCCGTCGATCTGGATGTCGTTGTAATCCACGTACGCAATCAAATTATCCAGTTTATAGTGGGCGGCAAACATGGCCGCCTCCCAGGTAGACCCTTCTTCGCACTCGCCGTCGCTCAACCCGCAAAACACCGTATGCTGTTTCCCGTCCATTTTCGCGGCGTAAGCCATTCCCGATGAAACCCCGAGCCCCTGTCCGAGGGAGGCGTTCGTGTTTTCCAAGCCCGGCAGATACACGCGATCCACGTGCCCTTGCAGTCGAGAGCCTAGTTTTCTGAGGGTCATCAGCTCTTCTTTGGGGAAAAACCCTTTTTCCGCCATGGCGGCGTACATTACGGGCGCGCAGTGCCCGTTGCTTAAAACGAACCTGTCCCTTTCGCTCCATTTCGGCTCTTTCGGGTTGACGTTCATTATGCTGAAGTAAAGGCAGGCGAAAATGTCGGAAAGCCCGAGGGGCCCTCCGCTGTGCCCTGACCCGGCTTCCAAAAGCATGTTGATTATGTCAACGCGAATGTCGTTGGCTTTCAAAGCCAGTTGTCTCGCGTCAGTAATCTTCTCCACGCAACCCACCCGAAAAAGACTGTTTTAAGAGTTAGAACAATTAGCGGGAAAAGGCTTTTAATTACTTTTGCAAAATGCGAAAAAGTATTACGTTTTTCCTCATTTCTTCAGGGCGGCGTTGTAATCGTCCAGGAACTTTTTGATTCCAGAGTCGGTAAGCGGGTGTTTGGACAGCTCTTCCATGACTTTCAGCGGGATGGTGATGCAATCCGCCCCGTACAGGGCGGCGCGCGTTACGTGCTCGGGCTTGCGCACCGAAGCGACGAGGATCTGGGTTTCGAAAGCGTAATTGTCGTATATCTTGCGGATGTTTTCTATCAACGCCATTCCGTCCTGCCCTATGTCGTCGAGCCTCCCTACGAACGGGGAAACGAAAAAAGCCCCTGCTTTAGCTACAAGCAGGGCTTGGTTTTCGGAAAAGCAGAGAGTGGCGTTCGTCTTGATGCCTTCCTTTTTCAACGCCTTTATGGCTTTCAGCCCGTCTATGGTCGTGGGGACTTTCACCACTATGTTGGGCGCAATTTTCGTCCATTCCTGTCCTTCCCTCATCATTCCTTCGTACTCCGTCGAGAGCACTTCCGCGCTTACTGGCCCCTTGCAAATCTCGCAGATTTCCTTGACGCGGGTTTTGTAATCCCCGCCCGCTTTCGCGATGAGCGAAGGGTTTGTAGTAACCCCATCCAGCAGACCCATTTCGTTGGCTTTCTTCACTTCCTCGAGGGAAGCGGAATCCAGGAAAAACTTCATTTTGTTTTCTCACCTTTTTTCTCATTCAGCGTCTTTCTGCAATTCCTTTAAATTATCGAGAAAATCCGGCTGCGGCCCCTTGAAAATCGCGTTTGCCGAAACGAGAATGTCGGCGCCCGCTTGGGCGCATTGTTTCGCTACGCCCATTTTCACTCCTCCGTCCACCCACACTTTTCCTCCGTACGTTTCCCCGAAATTTTCTTTGAACCATTTTATTCTGGGCAGGGCTTCAGGCTTGAACGTCTGCCCGGCAAAACCCGGTTCTATGCTCATTATCATGACGAAATCCATGAGGGGGAAAAACTCTTCCAGCGCCTGGGGCGGCGTGGCGAGCTTTATCGCCAATCCTGCTTTGATTCCGTAATCTTTTACGAGTTCCAATCCTTCCTTGGTTTTGCCAGTTTCGAAATGGAACGCGATTTCGTCGCTTCCCGCTTCGCAATATGCTTTAGCCCATTTCAAGTGCTCTTGGACCATTAAATGCACGTTTTTGGTTATTTCCCGTCCCTTGAGTTTTTCCACGAACTCCGGATTAAAGCGGTCCAGCGTGTAGTTCGGCACGAATTCATTGTCCATGACATCGATGTGAACGCTGTCCGCCTTTCCTTCGAAATCGCGGATCGTCTCGAATATTTTCGAGTAATCGGCGGACATGATTGAAGGCGAAATCTCGGCCATGTTTTTCACTTAAAACCGGTTTTCGTAATCGGCTATTTTCCTGACGCGCCTCACGCGGCGTTCTTCATTTTCAAAAGTTGCGGCAAGCCACGCGTCTATCAGCTCCCACGCTTTTTCCGGAGTAAAGCGGTATCCGCCGAGAGTGATGACGTTGGCGTTATTGTGGATTTTAGCGTCTTTCGCCGACTGGACGTCGTAAACTTGTGCAGCTCGGATGCCTTTGACTTTGTTTGCCGCAATTGCGACTCCGGTTCCCGTCCCGCAAACGAGGATTCCCTGCCCGTTTTCTTTCGCGACTCTTTCCCCAAGCTTGAACGCGAATTCCGGATAATCGACTTTTTCCGAATCCGTTTCAACACCCAAATCCACCGCTTCAAAGCCCTTTTCCTTCAGAAGCTCAACTAACCCTTGCTTGAGCTTGAAGCCAGCGTGGTCTGAAGCGATAAAAATCCTTTTCATAGCGTTTTCCCACCGAACTTATTTACGCGAAAAAACCATTTAAAGCGTTTGGCGGGTATTACGATTGGGTGGTTTGCATGGTGTTCGGGTTGTTTGAAGGAGGGATAGAACTTTTGACAGAAAAGACTAGTTATTCGTTCGGAGAGACTGTAAAAGGAAAAATACGGTTGAAATTGAAACAGCCCAAGAACGCTAAAGCTTTGGAACTGAGGTTTTGGGGGGAAGTTACCCAAACTTCGCTGCAAATAGGCTCGACAACTTCCTCCAGCCAGCAAAAACGCATCGTAAACGAAGTTAGGGTTGCGCTGGACGGGGAGAAAGAGTATTTCAACCAAGAGTACCCGTTTGAGTTCGCGCTTCCAAAGCGCGATGCTCACGAGTTGAATGATGCTCTAAAAACGATTGTTGGTGTGGCTCAAACGCTTACCGGCGGTTTTCCGAACACGAAGTGGTTTTTGCAAGCGAGGCTGGACGTGCCGATGAGCTTGGACATCAATAAAACAATGCAGTTGAACATCGTCTGAAGCTTTGAGAATTCAAATCCATTCCTTCTGCTTGAAGTAGTACAGCGAAATAAGCGTGAGCGCCGCCATTATTGCCATCAACTCCCAGAATCCAGTTCCTTCTTGCGCCAACGGCAGGTTGATGACGTTCATGCCGTAAATGCTCGCTAACAACGTCGGCACCATGAGGATGATGGTTATGGCGGTAAGTTTCTTGACGACGAAGTTCAGGTTGTTGGAAACTACGCTCAAATAGCCTTCCATCGCGCCCGTAACCAACTCCCTCAGCGTGTCCGTCATGTCCGTTAATCTAATCAAGTGGTCGTAAACGTCGCGGAAGTATATCGCCGTTCTCGAATCGATGTAAGCGTAATCCCTCCTCGACAAAATGTTGAGTATATCCCTCATGGGCCAGATTACCCTTCTTATTTCGACGACGTTCCTCTTGAGCTTGAACAACCGGCTTATCAGGCGCGGGGAGGGAGAGGTTTTCTTGAAAATCTCGTCTTCGATATCATCGACTTCATCATCCAGCTTTTCGAGGAAAGGGAAGAAATCGTCGACAACCGCATCCATTACGGAATAAGCGAGATAATCGTGGCCTTTCGTGAGAATGTGGGGGCGGCTTTTCAGGTCGTCCATAACCCTCTTTAGGCTGGGAACGAGGGTTGACGCATACGTGACGATGAACGTTTTTCCCAGGAAAATAGACAGTTGCGCGCTCTTGCCTTCCTCGGTGGTTTCGAGGGTTCTTATTACTATATACCCGTAATCCTCGTAATCCTCTATCTTGGGCCGTTGGTAGCCTTTGATCGTGTCTTCAGTGCTGAGCGGATGGAAGCCGAGGGTTTTCAAAAACTCGTTTTCATTCGCAGTGGGCTTTTCGAAATTCAGCCAGACGTTGTGCTTCCGGTCCTTGATGAATTTTTTGGCTTCCTCGGGTTTTATTTCCCTGACTTTCTTTCCGTAGGAAGCGAAAGCGCGGATCATAACGAGATTAAGAAAAGCGGTTAAAAAGCCTTACCCGAAAATGCTTCCGAAGCCTTCCGTAGCGGCATTCTCTTCCTTTTCTATAACCGCGTTTATTTTCGAAAGCTCTTCGGAAGTGGCTTCAGAGAATGAAGGAATAACCTTGAGCTTTTCGGAAAGCATTTTGCCCATCGTTTCTTCAGCCTTGAAGAAAAC
>CAYOZI010000002.1:40883-58997 GCA_964408425.1 Microcaldota archaeon | reverse complement strand
ATTGTGGGTGGGGAGGGAGTGGTGGGTTCTCCCTTCCCCGAACAGTGAAGGTGGGTTGAACTCGTTCCGCCAACGCATCAAAAAAGATGACTTTTTGCTTCATTTGCGTTTTTGGCGAGTTTCAGCGCGATTCTCATGACTTCGGAAAGAAAACCACTTTCTTTCCTGCCTGCTTCTTCTCCAAGAGATTCGTCTTGAACAAGTTGTTCAGCCTAGCAGAGGCTCCGTTTGCTCCCTTATACTTGAATTTTCTCTGCACTTCCTCGGCCGTGCAAAAGCCCTTGTGCTTCACGAATTTCAGAATTTCCTCGTCGACTTCCGAAACGAAATTCCTTTCTTCTGCATGTCTTCCCTCGATCTTCTCGGCGATTCCGGAAAGCCTGTTTTCTATTTCAGCGAGCTTTTCCAGCTTTGCGTTTATCTCCTTCAGCACTATGTTTGCCGTAGTCCTTTCCTCTGCAAGAGTGTGCAAGAGCGTTCCAATGAAAACCGGATCCTGGAATTTTTTCTTGAGTTCCTCGAAATCCTTTGCCACGACGTTGAATTCTTCCGCCGTCTTGCCTTCCTCGTCCATAAGCGAAAACCCCGATTAGTGTACCTGTAAAGCTTTTATTCCCCGCCTGCATTCCCTATTCCGTAAAGCCGCGATGGCGCTTTGACGAAACCACGTTTGTATCATGATAAAATCATGACGCTTTAAAAACCTTTTCATTCCACTATTGGCTTTCGGCGGGGTTTCGGGAGATAGGGCTTTTAATTCCTTATTCAGTTGGTTTAGCGTATGGATTTCGCAGTACGCTTGATAGATTTGAAAAACGCCTTTTCGAGAAACGACATTACCGATTTGAAGAGGCTGGCGGAAGAGTTTGCCGGAGACGCTTTCCTTCACTACCAGGAGGAAAACGTGGATTTGAGCATAGTCGCTTATTCCTGCGCTAAATTCTTGGAGAAACCTTATGTCGTGGAAAACAAGGCTTGGCATTCGTTCAGGAAAAGCATGCTGAAACTTCTGGATTCGTCAATCCTGGACTGGGGTGCCGGGAAGGAAGCGCAATCCTTGTCCGGCATAAGGAAATCGATTGCGCTTATTGGAAAGCTGGGGCTGAAGCTTGGACGGTTTGCAATAGGGATAGTGGAGAAAGCCAGGCTTAAGGTGGGCGCCGAGGTTTACGCGAAAGGCGCTTCGCTTGGAATTGCTTCAGAATTGAGCGGTTCGGAAAAAAAGGAATTGTCCGCTTACATTTCGGCCACAAAAATGCCGGAAAAATATGTTACAAAAAGCGTTTCCCAGCGGCTTGCTGATGCTAGGCGGGTGTTTTCTTGAAGACGTTGGTATGCGACAGCAGTTCACTCATTTCCCTTTCGGAATCGTGCAACCTGGGGGTTTTATCGTTTTTGAAGCAGAAATTCGGCGTGGATTTCGTCATTCCTCCTTTTGTTCAAAAGGAAATCGTCGAAAGGCCCAGCCGCGTGGGGAAATTCGCTTTTTCGGCCGCCCGGTTGAAGCACTTGCTTACCGAAAGGACGTTGCGCGTGGCTTCTGTGCCTTCTCTTTCGTTTGAAACGCGAAAGATCCTTTCCACTGCAAATTCATTGTTTTACCACCAAAAGCCCTTAACCATCCTCCAGCAGGGGGAAGCGGAGTGTTTAGCGTTGTTGAAGCCTTTGAACGCGAAGGCGTTGGTGATAGACGAGAAAACGACGAGGCTGTTGGTTGAGGATCCGCAAAAGCTTTTCTCCATCATGCTTTCCGAGCATGACGCGGTGAAAGCAACCGAGCAAAACCTCGGGTTTTTCAAAAAAGAGTTTCCTTACCCCAACCTCCGTTCAACGGAATTGCTGGCTTTCGCCGCCGAAAACGGTTTCTTTGAATCTTACGGGTCTGATGAGAACGACATTTTCCACTCGGCGGTTTATGCATTGCGTTATTCCGGCTGTTCCATTTCCCAGAAGGAAATCGACGATTACCAGAAAATCAGGGTTTAAGAATTCGTGCAATCAAAACTATTTCTTGCGGGCTCGTAGATCAGCGGTAGATCGCATCGTTCGCAACGATGAGGCCGCGGGTTCAAATTGAACAGTGAAAAGCTACAGTGCTTTTCACTGTCGTGAAAATCCCGCCGAGTCCACCTCCATTTGAAAAGGTGCTAACGTTTTTGAAGAAAAACCTGTTTCTCTTCGCAAACGCCGTTCTCGCGCTGCTGTTGTTCGGGTTTCTCCTGTATTCGTTCGACTTCACGTCGCTTTATTCGGAATTAATTCGCTCGAACACAGTCTTGCTTCTTTTGGCGGCATTGTGTTATCTGCTCACCCACTTCATCTCGGCACTGCGCTACAAGCTTTTGCTTCCTTCCCACTCCGTCTTTTCCTTCTTTTCCTCTCACATGAAAGCCATGCTCGCTTCAGACGCCACTCCGGGCAGGGTCGGCTATTCCTTGTTCATCCTGGACTTGAGGAAAAAAGGCGTTAGGGGCGGGAAAGGCGCCAAAGTAATGGGCGTTTCGTTCGCCTCGGATTTTCTCGTAAGGGGAATAATTGCGTTGGCGGCAATATGGTTTTTCTCGAAAGGATTTTGGGAAATCGGGCTGCTTGTCGTAATGGCTTCGCTTTTGCTTTTGGCGCTGTTGTTCTTTAAAATAAGGGTTTTGGCTAAACTGTTTTCGAAAATTCCGTTTTACGGAAAGCGACTGGAAAACGCCTATCACTTTGTTTTCCAGCAGAAAACCTCCTTCAACCAGCTTTTGGTTTCAATAGGATTCAGCATTGCGGGAGCGATTGCTAGGGGTTTGGAGTGGGTTTTGGTTTTGAACGCCATGGGGCTGAACGCGGGAATAGGCGAAATGACCGTGTTGAGCGCTTTGCTCACCGCCTTGTCGTTCGTTCCCCTTTCGATTTCAGGATTCGGGCTGCAGGAGGGAGGCGGGATAGTTTTGCTTTCCTCTTTGCTGGGTTTTGGAGCCATTCAGGCGGCCGGAGCCATGATTTTGATACGGTTCGTCGACGTTTTGAGCGACTTGATAGTGGGCGGCTGGTTTTTCCTGAGAAAAGAAAAACGCTAGTCCTGGCTCTTCCTGTACCCGGTAGAAAGGTATACCTTGTGCCCGTTGATTTTCGTGTAGAGCGGCTCCCACGGAGGGAAGTCGAAAGCGCGGATGTTGTCCATCAACTCGGCCTCGTCCATAGCCTTGAGCTTTTCCAACGGAATGTATTTGTCGTTCATGCTGCTGCGCTGGTTGAAATAGCGCTTTTCCCCGTCATCCTGGGGAACTTTAGGTATTTCGCCTATGGTTCCGTTCTTGTGCGCTTCGATGAATTTCGGAAGCCACTTCTTGAATAAACTTATTCCGCAGTCCTGAACCTTGTTGTAAAGCGAAAAGCCCGTGTCGTTTTCAGTTATGCTGCAAAAAGCCACTTCTATGATCGGTCTTGTGGTTTTTCGGAAGAACATCGACCCCGACTATTTCAACCTCACCCTTGCTCTGGTAGCCTATCAGAACTTTCAGGCACTCCTGAGCGGTGGGCCTGCTTCCGGCAAAAACCACCCTCAAAGGCGACTTGTTTTTCATTTCAAACTTCACATGACGACTTTTTCCTTCCTTCCGCTTTTCGCCGACTTCTGCCCCGCTTGGACTGATGCAATAGCATACAGCGAATCCCTTCCAGAAATCATGGGCTTTGCCTTTCCCTCGACGCAATCCAAAAAGTGGTTCGCTTCCACCCTGAGGGGCTCGTCTTTCACGAAGTAAGGCTTCATTTCGGTTCCCCTTCCCACTCGCAAAACGATTTCGTCGAAGGTGCTGAATTTGCTTTCCACCTTCTCGGCAATGTAAATCGTCAGATCCTGGGTGATGTAATCCAACCTCGCCGCTCCCTTGGTTCCCAAAACGATCAAATCCCTGTTTTTGATGGGAGTGACGCGGTTTGCCTCGACCGTTGCCGTAAACCCGTCGAATTCGAACAACGCCGAGCATAAGTCGTTGTTCTTCCCGTCCACGATCTTCCTTTCAATGGCCGAAACCTCGGACGGGGGTTTGCCGTAGAGAAAAGAGATGACGTCTATATCGTGCACAGCCTGGTCCACGAAAGAAGAACCGACATCCCTTTGCGTCGGGACTCCGAACCTGTGCGCGGAGGCGTAAAACAATTCCCCGATCAAATGCAAATTCTTTTTCAACGCCTGGACCGCAGGATTAAAACGCTCGATGTGCCCGGCCAAAAGCAGCGTGTTTTGTTTTTCCGCTTTATCGACGAGCTTCTTTCCATCTTCCAGTTCTTCAGTAATCGGCTTTTCCACGAGCAAGGGAATTTTCTCGTCGAGAATCCTGTTTGCCACTTCGTAGTGCAATCTCGTCGGCGCGGCGACTACCGCGCAATCCGGCTTTTCCTTCAAAGCCGCGTCCAAATCCGTGAATGTCCTGGTTTTTTGGTATGCTTCCACCATCTTCAAAGATTCTTTCGACGGGTCGAACGCTATCACTTCGGTCACGCGGTGGTTTTCGCTGTAAACGCGAACGTGGTTCCTTCCCATGCTGCCGCAGCCTGCAATCAAAACCTTCAATTTTTTCACCCTGTAACGAAAAATTCCCTTACTTTTTGAGCGATAACCTGCAAATCTTCTTCTGAAACGCTCGGATGCACTGGCAAGGATAAAACCTGCCCGCTCAACTCTTCGGTAACGGGGTTGGACGGGTTTTGCTTCAACGCCATTTCCGAGAACGTTTCGAGCTTGCTTAACGGCACTGGATAGTAAATCGCGCTTCCAACTCCGTTCTTTGCGAGAAACTCCTTCAGCCTATCCCTAGTTTCCCGTCCTCCTTTCACTTTTATGGTGTATTGGTTGAAAACGTGTTTTGCATCCGCGTGTTGGAACGGAGTTTCTATTTCCTTAACGCTTCCAAGCAACTCGCTGAGCGTTCGCGCGTTTTTCCTCCTTTTTTCCGTAATCCAATCCAGTTTCTTCAATTGCTCTGTGCCTATAGCCGCGTTGACGGCGCTCAGCCTGAAATTGTATCCTAGATGCGCGTAGTCGTAAGGCTTTCTCTGGCCTATGTTTCTCCACAGTTTGCATTCTTCAGCAATTTCCGGAGAGTCGGTCAAAACCGCGCCTCCTTCGCAAGTCGTGATGTTTTTCGTGGGGTAGAAAGAAAGTATGGCGCAATCGTCCTTCAAATTCCTTTTTCCCTTCCACTCGGTTCCTATGGCCTGGGCGTTGTCGCTGATGATTTTCAACGAATGCTTTTCCGCCACCTCTCTGATGGCGTCAACGTCGTACGCCTGCCCGTAAAGCGAAACGGGAATTACGATTTTAGCGTTCTTGTTTTTTTCCGCGACGGAGTTCAGACTTTCCGCGCTCAAGTTGAATGTCTTGGAATCCACATCCGCAAACAACGGAACCGCGTTCAAGTAACGAGCCGTATTCGCCGTAGCGATGAACGTGAAATCGGGCGTTATGATTCCGTCGCCCTGCTTTGCCCCCAACGCTGCGGCTGCAACGTGAAGAGCGGCAGTCCCGCTGTTGACTGCAACTGCGAATTTGTAACCGCAATACTCGGCAAGCTTTTTTTCGAATTCTTCGACGAACGGCCCGCCGGTGAGCATTCCGCTTTCAAGGGCTTTCTTCGCGGCTTCGACTTCCTCGATTCCGATTATGGGCTTGGCAATGTTAATCATTTTTTTCACCGTTCAAACTTTCCTTCCGTTCTTGTCGACTTTACCGGCTATTCTAGCGGGATTTCCGTAAGCCAGCGCAAAATCCGGAACGTCTTTCGAAACAACGCTTCCGGCTCCTATCATTGCCCATTCGCCGATTGTCACTCCGGGCAAAACGATCGTTCCTGCTCCGAGCGAACATCCTTTCTTGAGAGTCACGCCTTCCTCTTTCCAGTCGCTGTTTCCCTTCAAGCTTCCATCTTCATTGATAGCCCTCGGGTTTTTGTCGTTGGTCAAAATGCAGTGGGGCCCGACGAAAACCCCGTCCTCAATCTTAGAGCCGTGATACAAGCTCGAGTTATTCTGTATTTTGCAATTATCCCCGATTTTCACGCCGAAATCTATGTACGCGTTCTTCCCGATAATGCAGTTTTTTCCTATTTCGACTTCCTCTCGTACTTGCGCCTGGTGCCATATCCTCGTTCCGTCCCCGATTTTCGCCTTGGGCGATACCTCTGCAGTTGCATGAATCGAAACGTTTCCAGCCATTTTTACCTTCAACTCATTTTACGTTTTTATCGAACCACTCGAACGTTTTTTCCAAACCCTTTTCCAAACCCGTCTTGGGCGCCCATCCCAACGCCTTGATCTTGTTTGCATCGGACAGCCTGCTTGAAATATGATCCCAATCCCTTCTCTCTCCCTTTTGCATATTTCCCGCGTTTCCGGCAATCTTGTTTATCGCGTTCGCCAAGTCTATGATCTTGGTTTCCCTTCCGACGCCTATATTGTAAGATTCTCCGGCAATTCCCTTTTCCGCCACGAGAATCGTCGCCTCGACAGCATCCTCTACGAATGTGAAATCCCTAGTTTCCTCCCCTGTTCCCGTAATCACAAGCGGCTTTTTCTGTTTTGCAAGCGCGAAAAACCTGGGAATGACGTTTCGGTAAGGGCCGGGATACTCGTTGGGCCCGAAAACGTTGAAGTAACGCACGCTCGAAGCGTTCAAATGGTGGAAATCGGCGAAAAACTTCGCGTACTCCTCGCCCAACAGCTTTGTGATCGCATAAGGCGTTTCTGGCATGGGCTTGAAGTCCTCTTTCATCGGCTCGTTCCTAGCGCCGTAAATGCATGAGGAGGAAGCGTAAACGAATTTCTCCACCCCGAATTTTTTGGCCAATTCCAAAAGCTTGAGAGTTCCGAACCCGTTGACCGCCAAATCCTTCTCCGGGTTTTCAACGCTCTTTTGGTTTGCGAAACTCGCAGCCAAGTGGAAAACGATTTGAAAACGGTGTTTGCCCATCAGTTTTTCCATGAATTCCGTGTCGCAAACGTCTTTTTGGAAGAACGCCATGGGAATGCCGTTCAGGTTTTCCTTGAAGCCTTCGCTCAAATCATCCACGATGAAAACCGTGTTTTTTTCAGCGAGGGCTTTAGCTAAGTTAGAGCCGATAAAACCGGCTCCGCCGGTTATGAGAATGCGTTTTCCGGAAATCAATTTTCAAAACCTCAAAACCTTTGCCTGCGAAAACTAAAAACCCTTTCTGCCCTTTTGCAATACGCTGCATATTCTCTTTGCCGCCTTTCCATCCCATTTCTCGGGAATCTTTCCTTTCTTGCCTTTTTTCGAATAAAGTTTTTCCAATTCCCTTTCCAGCTTTTTAGCGTCCAAGTTGACTATAGTGTTGGTTCCTTGGGAGACGGTGATGGGCCTTTCCGTGTTTTTTCTTGCGGTGAAGCAAGGCACTCCCAAAACGGTCGTTTCCTCCTGCACTCCGCCCGAATCGGTAAGCACGAATTTCGCCTTGGCCTCGAGATTCAAAAACTCGAGATACCCCCGCGGTTTGATTATCAAAATGCCTTTTTCCTCCAGCTTTTTTCCCAACCCTGTTTTTTTCAGGTTCTTCAAAGTGCGCGGGTGCACGGGAAAAACGACTTTCGCGAATTTTGATGCGACTAAAAGCATTTTCGCCAGCTTTTCTAGAGTCTTCCTTTCATCGACGTTCTCCGCCCTGTGCAAAGTCGCAAGGCAATAGCCCCTTTCCTTCAGCCCGAGTTTCAAATGGCTTCCCGTTTTCAAAGCTTGCTTTTCGAAAATCTTGAGGGAATCGATCATCGTGTTCCCCACGAAAAAAATCCCTTTTCTTATTCCTTCTTTTTCCAGGTTTGCGTTCGCATCGAGGGAAGTGGTGAACAAAAGCGTGGAAATCCTGTCGGTCAAAATCCTGTTGACCTCCTCAGGCATTTTCAAATCCCCGCTCCTCAAGCCCGCTTCCACGTGAGCGAGGGGATAATGCTCTTTAGCGGCGACCAAAGCGCAGGCAAGAGTTGAATTAACGTCCCCAACGACGAGAACCAAGTCCGGCTTTTCCTTCAGCAAAACCCTTTCGAACCTCTCCATAATGAGGGCGGTTTGGGTTGACTGGGACGCGGACCCGACGTCCAGAAAATAATCTGGCTTCGGGATGGAAAGCTCTTGGAAAAAAATCCTATTCAAATTGTAATCGTAATGCTGGCCCGTATGCACCAAAACAGGCTTGAAAAAACCCCGTTTTTTCATTTCGCGCATTATTGGCGCCATTTTCATGAAATTCGGCCTTGCGCCGACGACGTTCAAAACCTTGAGTGCCAAAGAAACCACGATTATGCTTCAAATCGAAAGGGACTGGGTTTGAGGGGAAAAGCGCGAAGCAAAGGAGGGGTTCCGTTTGTTACCGCGCTCTCCCACTCGCCCACCAGAGGGGTTACGATTTACTAAATTTTTCTTTCCAAATACGCGTAAGCCAGGCTGTAAATCAAGCTCATCGTTCCGAGCAAAACCGCCAGCACGCCGTTCGCGCTGGTAGGCCTGCCCGAATAAGCGAGATATGCAAGGATCAAAACAATCAACACCACGCTTGCAACAAGCGTTACCCTCGCCGCTTTTCCTGCCATTAACTGCGTACGTTCGTCGCTCTTTATCTCGTCTCCGGAAAGCCACTCGCGGGAAGCGTAAATGACTCCGGCAACCAGCAGCCCGAAGAAGAGGATCTCGAACGTGATCGCCTCGAAAGAATTCCTGTATACATAAACAAGCAAAAGCACGAGCGTAAAAGCCAGGCTCAAAACCACGTTTTTCAGTCTCATTTTTCCAACCCCTCAGTTTTCGAACAAATCCTCGATTTTCGTCCTGAACACTTTCGAAAGCTTGAACGCCAGCTCCAGAGACGGATTGTACCTTTCGTTTTCTATCGCTATGATCGTCTGGCGCGTTACCCCTGCCTTCTTAGCCAGGTCGTCCTGCGTCAGATTTTGCCTCGCGCGGTACTCGCGCAACTTGTTTCTCATGTAAAGTGTTATTAACATTAAGTATATAAACATTTACATTTTGTATAGTTATGCTTACGGAGGGCTGCGTTAGTTAAACGCCTTTCCATACAAATCAATAGAGGGTTGTTTTCATGAAAATAGTCGTGACCGGCGGAGCCGGTTTTATCGGAAGCCACTTGAGCCAAGCGCTAGCCTTGCAAAAGAACGAGGTCGTCGCTTTTGACAACTTGAGCGTGGGCGACGCCAACCTGCCTTTTCTCAGGCAAAGCGGAATAAAGTTCGTGAAAGGCGACATCCGCGACTTGCCTTTGCTGAAGGCAAGCTTTGACGGCGCCGATGGCGTTTTTCACCTTGCAGCAATGAACCGGGCCATGCGCAGCATAGAAAACCCGGTTGAGGCGAATGAAGTGAACGTTTCGGGAACGCTCAACGTTTTGGAAGCGTGCAGGAAGAACGACGTCGGGAAAATGGTTTTCGCTTCCTCATCCAGCGTTTACGGAGGCGGAGTCTCGGAAAATAAGGAAGACCAAAAGCTTTCCCCCTTGCATCCGTACGGCGTGGGAAAGCTGGCTGGAGAAGAATATTGTCGCGTTTACAATTCACTTTACGGCTTGAAAACAACGGTACTGCGGTATGTAAGCGTTTACGGCCCCCGGCAAAGGGGGGATATTCCATACGCGGCTGTTATTCCCAAGTTCATCAAAGCCGTTTTGAAGGGACAACCCGTGGAAATTTACGGAAGCGGGAGGCAAACGCGCCAGTTTACTTTCGTTGACGACACGGTTGATGCGACGCTCAAGGCGTGGAAGAGCGAAAAGGCTTGCGGGGAGATATTCAACGTAGCTTCCCCGCGCGAGTCGAGCGTTCTGGAAATCGCGAAAACCGTGGAAAAAATCTCCGGAAAAAAAGCGGATTTGAAATTCCTTCCCGCGATTCAGGGAGACCCGATGAAAAACGAGATTGACGTTCTTAAGGCAAAAAAAATCCTGGGTTTCCAGGCTTCGCGTTCTCTCGAGGAAGGCTTGCGCGAGACAATTCTTTCGTTCAAATAATGCGTTTTTTTTTGGAGTGTGGTGTTCTAATGCAATTGTTGGACAAAATCAAGTCAAAACAAGCCGTCGTAAGCATAGTCGGCGTTGGATACGTGGGCTTGCCGAACGCCGTTTTGTTCGCGGAAAAAGGCTTTTCAGTAATAGCGGCGGACATAAGCGAGCGCATAGTGAAAATGACGAACGAGGGAAAGAGCCACATTAACGACCCTGTTTTGAACAAGAGCGTCCCGCGCGTTTTCGAAACTGGGCGTTTGAAGGCGGTGCGAGACGTTTCCCTTGCCGCTTCGGACAGCGACGTTATCATCATTTCCGTACCCACTCCGGCTGAAAACAACGAGCCGGACTTGAGTTACATCAAAAATTCTTGCGCAAGCGTCGGCAAGGGAATGCGCAAGGGGGCTCTCGTAGTAATAGAAAGTACGGTTTATCCAAGCGTCTGCAGGACTATCGTAAAGCCTTTGCTGGAAAAGGAAAGCGGGTTGGAATGCGGGAAAGACTTTTTCCTCGCCCACTGCCCGGAACGGTTGAATCCGGGGGACAACGAGCATAACGTCATGGTAACCCCCAGAGTCGTGGGCGGAGTTGATATGGAAAGCGGGCTTGTCGCAAAGGCGTTGTACGAAAGCGTGGTGGACGCGAAAATCGTGTTGTTGTCCAATGCCGACGCTGCGGAATTGTCCAAACTCGTGGAAAACACGCAGCGGGACGTGAATATAGCTTACATAAACGAAATCGCGCTGGTTTGCGAGAAAATCGGCGTTGACGTGAAAGAGGTTTTGGACGCTTGCTCGACGAAATGGAATTTCTATAAAACAAAGCCTTCCTCCGGAGTGGGCGGACATTGTTTGCCCAACAACCCTTACTATATTTTGAAAGCTTCGCAGACGAACGGTTTTTACCCGCACTTGATCATGACGGCAAGAAAGCTCAACGACTTCATGCCTTTCCATACGGTGGAATTGATAGAAAAAGCGTTGGAAGACTGCGGAAAGAAGTTGAAGGGAAGCAGAATCGCGATTTTGGGCGTGGCGTACAAGGAGAACGTCGACGACGTGAGGCAAGCTCCTTCGAGAGTAATAGTTCCGGAGCTAGTGAAGAAAGGGGCGAGCGTCGTCATATCCGACCCTTACGTGAACGAAGTGAACATGCAGAAAGTTCACGGCGAAAGCGCTGGATTGGACGAGGCTTTGAACGCCGATTGCGCGGTTTTCCTGGTCGCCCACGACGCTTTCAAAAAAATCGCCCCCTCCCAAATCAAGGCAAACGCGATTGTCGACGCGGCTTTCCTGTTCGACCGAAAGGACTTCGAGGGAACCGGAAAAATATACAAGCGCGTGGGCTTGGACAAGAACCTGGAGTGAACGGAAGGAAATGAACATTTTGGTTTTCAGCGCTGGAAAATACTCGAGTTTGGATGGTTCCGTAGTGCGGTTCAAAAACCTCGTGGTGGAACGCGACCATAACTCGAAAGTCGTTTGGATTGACGGCCCTTCGCAAAAAATCTACAAGACGGAAGATTTGGATTCCAAAATTCCGAAGAACGTGCGCGTTATTGAAGGGTTTGAGCCGAAGAAAAACCCGGCGTTGGAACTCGTGGCCAGGGAAAGACATTTTTTGCAAAACGCCTCGCGTTTTGCAGAGTGGGCCGACGTCGCCGTATTCTACTCTCCCTGGGGCTGCGCTTTGGCGAGGAGGGAATTGAAAAAACGCGGCATCCCCCTGGTTTTCGATTATATCGATTTGATGCACGCTTTCCGCACCAATTTTTTTGAAAGGGCGGTTTCGCGCGCTTCCGTGATTCAAGCCCTCAGGCAGAGCGATTTCGTCGTAACCACCGCCTTCAAGCTTTTTCAAGACGCGAAAAAATACAACCGCAATTCGGTTTTGATTCCGAACGGCGTGGACTTGAATAAAATATCGAAGGCAAAACCTTTGCCTTTGAAAGACGGGAAGGTGAAAAAACCCTCCGTCGGGTTCGTGGGCGGGTTCGGAAAGTGGGTGGACTTCGATTCTGTGTTAGAAACGGCGAAGGAAATGTGCGGAGTGCATTTTTACTTCATCGGAGACGGGGCTCAGAGGAGGAAACTGGAAAGCGCGGCAAAAGAACTGAAAAACGTTTTCGTCTCCCCCCAGTTCGTCCCCCAGCCCAAGGCGTTCGAATGGATGGCAAGCATGGACGTTTGCCTCATCCCGTTTTCCAAAAACGATCTTACGGACGCAGTATGCCCGATAAAGCTTTTCGAATACTGGGGGTTGGGAAAACCCGTCGTTTCCTCCAGGATTTTCGAGGTCGGGAGGATTGCCGGGAAAGGCGTCTTGTACGCCTCGACGCAGGAAGAGTACGAGACCGCAATCGAAAGGCTGTTGTGCGACCATGCGCTCAGGTCGAAGCTTTCGAAAGAAGGGTTCGCGAAAGCCAGGGATTTCGACTGGGGCAAACTGTCCGTTCATTTCATGAAAATACTGCAAAGCGTTTCGAAAAAGGGTTAATGCAAGATGAAAAGGATTTTGAGAAAGGCCGTTGAAATAGCAAGCCCACTGCTCTACCGGCGGTTTTTCTCGAAAACCAAGGCTTTCGAATGGGGCGACTCGGGCAAGACGCCGGTTTCGATCACTTTCGACGTGGAGTACGAGCGGGACGCGAAAGCGCTTAGGCAAACGGTTCAATTGCTCGATTCTTACGGAATCAAAGGGTCATTCGCCTGCATCGGAATGCTTGTGGAACAATTTCCGCGAGAGCACTCGCTTCTCTCGGAATCGGGGCACGAGATCGTAACCCACACTTACTCCCACCCCAACCACGACATTTTGAATCCCGGAGCGTTTTTCAACTCCTTATCCCCAGAACTCCAGGAAAAGGAAATAGCGGGTTTCGAGGAAACGAGCGAAAAAATCCTCGGCGTGATTCCCAAGGGATTCCGCGCCCCCCACTTCGGCGACTTGAATTCGCAAAGCGCTTACGAAATCCTCGAAAAACGCGGTTACATCTATTCTTCATCAACCGTACTGACGAAAACGAAATCAGGCGGAATGCCGTTTTTCCCGTCGAGGAAAAACTTTCTGCATCCGGCCGAAGGGGTCGATGCCTTCAAGATCGTGGAGCTGCCAGTAATGACGTGCCCCGAGCATTTCTACTCGGTTTTCGATTCCTTCCATTCCTTCAGGACAAGCCCGCCCGCCCATTCCGCTGCAGAGTTCCAACGACTGTTCGAAAAAAGCGTTTCGACCGCTTTGCAACGAGGAATTCCTGCCACGTTTTACTTCGACCCTTCGGACGTGGCAGGCTTGAGGGAGTTCGAAGCGTGCCTTGAATTCCTTTCTCAGGAAAAAAACGCGCTGGTAGCTTCTAGCTTGGAAGTGGCAAACGTTTTTGATTCAAAGAGCGTGAAAGCAATATGAATTTTCTGGAAGAAAAGCCCCAAAACATCCCTGACGCGCTGGAAGCAGGAAAGCTGAAGATAGCCGTTTACGGAATAGGCAAAATGGGTTTGCCGCTTGCTCTGGCTTTCGCAGATAAAAACGCGGTAGTGATCGGCGTGGACGTGAACGAAGAGCTTGTTCAAAAGATAAACTCCAAGCACGACGTTCTTCCGTTCGAGCCGGGAGTTAAAGGGCTTTTGGAAAAGCACGTTGGAAAAAACTTTGCCGCCACTGCGGATTTCAAAAAGGCGAAAGCCGATGTTCACATAATACTCGTTCCAACGCTGTTGAACGAGGTTAACGGGAAAATCATTCCGGATTTGAGCCTGGTCGTGAATGCGGCAGGCAAAATAGGAAAGCTTTTGGAAAAAGGGAATGCGGTTGTAGTCGAGTGCACCATGCCTCCGGGAAGCACGGAATCCCTAATTCCGGTTTTGGAGAATGAAAGCGGGCTGAAGTGCGGGAAAGATTTCGGCTTGGCCCATGCGCCCGAGCGGACAATGTCGGGAACCGCGATTCGCGACATTACGGAAAGATACCCCAAGATTCTCGGGGCGAGCGATGGGAAAACACTGGCGGTTTTGAAAGAGCTTTACGGGCAGATAAATTCTAAAGGCGTCATAGCGATTTCGAACATCAGAACCGCTGAAGCGGTGAAAGTATTCGAAGGCGTTTATCGCGACGTGAATATAGCTTTGGCGAACGAATTGTGGGAGTACAGCGATTCGCACGGCATAGACGCGATGGAAGCGTTCAGCGCGGCAAACTCGCAGCCTTACTGCCACATCCATTCGCCCGGCTGCGGCGTGGGCGGGCATTGCATTCCTTACTATCCGCACTTCATAATGGGCGAAAAAACCTTTTTGGTGAAGGCAGCCAGGAAGACGAACGACTCGATGCCTGCAAAAACGGTTGAATTGGCCGAAGATGAGCTGAGAAAGGCCGGAAAGGGGTTGAGCGGAGCGAAAATCCTTCTGCTTGGCTTGTCGTTCAGGGCGGGAGTCAAGGAATTCAGGAAAACCCCTTCCAAGCCCATGATCGAACTGTTGAAAAAGAAAGGCGCTTTCGTAAGGGCTTTCGACCCGCTGTGCGATGCTGCCGATTCCAAGGAACTGGACGCTGACGAGTTCAAGCTCGATTTCGAAGGGGCGGATTGCGTCATCATCGCTACGAACGACCCGTCTTTCAAAAAGCTCGACTGGAAAGACGCTTTGAGGAAAATGCGCACGAGAATAGTCGTGGACGGAAGGCAGGTGCTGGACCCGGATGCGATAAGAAAGGAAAATGCGGTTTACCGCGGAATCGGGAGGCTGTAATCCTTGAAGAAAAAAATCCTGTGCGTGTTTCCGGGCGACAGCCTGAAAGCCTTTTACGAAAAGGGCGAAGTGAAAGGGCGTTATTACAACCCCTGCGATTTTTTCGACGAAGTGCACTTCATAACCTTCTGCGATTCCGAAGTGGATCCGGACAAAGTCAAGAGAATCGTAGGCAAGGCGAAGATTTTCGTCCACCCCATGGGCAAGCTAAAGCCATGGTCGCTGTGGACCGACAAAAACCGGGTCGCTTCTGTCGTTGAGCGAATAAATCCGGATGCAATCCGCGCTTTTTCCACTTCCGCGCACGGTTTCATGGCGGCTTTCGCCGCAAAAAAACTCGGGATTCCGTTTGTCGTCTCACTTCACACCAACCCCGAAGCGGACGGAAGGGCGCTCTCGTGGCGTTTGGGCTGGTGGAAAAACTGGCTGTCCTTCCAGTACAACGGCTTTTTTACGGAGCAATTCGTTTTGGACTCTGCGGACAAAGTGATTTGCGTTTACGAGTTTGCAAGAAAATTCGCGTTGGACAGCGGCGTGCCGAAGGAAAAGACGGAATTGGTGTACAACAAGGTTTACGCGGAAAACTACGCTGGAGTAAAGCCTGCGCTGAAGCTTTTGAAACCCGTCGTGTTGTTCGTTGGGCGGCTCATTCCCGGAAAAAGCCCTGAAAACCTTATCCGAGCATTACCTTCGATCGACGCGGTTTTGGTCATGGTGGGAAGCGGCCCGTTGAAAGCGAGACTGGACGGAATAGCGGGTGAATTGGGTGTGAATGAAAAAATAATCCGCTTTCCTTCGATTCCGAACAAGGACCTTCCCGCTTACTTCAAATCGGCGAGCGTGTTCGCGTTGCCGATAGATTACGGCGGAGTGGCCATTCCCGTAATCGAAGCGATGGCCGCCGGAGTGCCGGTGGTAGTTTCAAAACCCTTGTTCGGCTCAAACGCTGAACTTTCGGAGGAAGCGGGTTTGGTGGTTGAAAACACTCCGGCCGCTTTTGCAAACGCTATAAACCGCGTTTTGAAAGACGGAAAACTTTATTACGGCTTGAAGAAAAAGGGGCTGGAGAAATTCAAGGGAATTGAAGGGGGCAAAATGGAGCGCAAGGAAGCTAGTGTTTACGCGGGAGTGCTGGAAAAATGAATTCTGTTTCCGTTTCCGAAAAGGCCCCTGAAGGGTGGAATGAATTCCTTTCCTCGAGCCCCTTCGGGACTTTCTACCAGACTTCGTTCTACGCCGATTACGCCGGGAAAGATTCGGGATTGAAGCCGTTGTTCCTGCAGGCAAAACGTGACGGGAAAACAGCCGGGCAATTGCTTTTGTTCCAAGGCTCGCGCTTTCAATCGGGGTTGTCGAACTCGCCCTTATCTTCTATAACCACGTGGTTAGCCAGAACTTTCTTCCCTTCGTTCAGCTGGACTTACGGTCCTGTTGCTGACGACGACGCTTCGGCGAAAGAGCTTCTCCTGAAGGCGAAAAGCGTTTCCGGAGGAAAGATTTCGGGTTGTTCCCCGCATCCTCTGGCCGGATTCAGGGAAGCTTTCCTCGAGTGCGGCTTCAAGGAAAAAAAGTGGGCTACGTTCCTGATCGACCTGGGCCGGAGCGAGGATGAATTGTGGAAGAATGTGGACAAGGCGGCCCGCAAGATCGTAAACCGGACTCTAGAAACTGTGGAAATACGGGTTGTCGCAAATGAGAAAGAGTATAAGCAGTGCCTTGCGGTTGTTAACGAGAACCGGAAGCGCGGCGGTTTTATCGCTTACAAAAGCATGCCTTGGACGGTTTGGAGGGAAAGCGGCACCGGAAATATCTTCGTTGCGATGGATGATAACGAAAAGGTATTAGCCTGCCTTGGGATTTCTTTCTTCAACGGCTGGGTAAACGAGTGGGGCGCCGGAACTTCCACTTACGCTTTGGAAAACCACGTTTACGCCCAAGACGCGATAAAATGGAGCGTCTTGAAATGGGCGAAGGAGAAAGGATGCCGGTATTTCGACTTTACGGGCGTGAATCCGGAGCCGAAGGACGAGAAGGAAAAGGGCATTTACCGTTTCAAGGAAAAGTGGGGCGGAAAACTCGTTCCCTACGGGATTTACTCTACTTGATTCAAGCGCGTCTACAGGATTTCCTCGTAAACGCTCTTCAGCCTCCTGGCGATTTTCAGCGAATCGTGCGTTTTCCTGACGTATTTCAAGCATTCTGCGGATTTCCTTTTCCTCAAGCTTTCATCTTCAATGAGTTCCGATAGTTTTGCAGCCAGGTTGTCCTTGTTGATGTCTACGATCGGGCAGTCCTGGTAAAACCTAAGCACGTCGGGCCTGAGCGAGGCCATAACCGGCTTTCCACAAGCCATGGCTTCGCAAGCGAACGTGGCGTACCACCCGCTAAGCTGGTCCACGACGATATCAGCCTGTTCAATTCGTTTTTTCAAATCCGAAAGAGAGATGTTTTCGACCAGATCCAGCTCTATGGGATACCCCCGTTTCTCCAATTTTTCCAC
Source organism: Microcaldota archaeon (assembly GCA_964408425.1). Classification (GTDB taxonomy): domain Archaea; phylum Micrarchaeota; class Micrarchaeia; order Norongarragalinales; family Norongarragalinaceae; genus UBA10210. Next base: position 41,751 of record CAYOZI010000002.1, on the reverse strand, counting down.
AGCACTCAGGACGTGCTTCGTTCCCTTGAACTCGCGGTTGGTGGGCGCGTGCAAAATCCTGATTTTTTTGGAATGCCTTTTACTCACGCTCTTTTCAGGCTTCCAATAGTCCAAGTCAATGCAAACCGGCAGGATTTCGGTTCCTTCCGGAACGCACTTGTACAGGTCGGGAGCCACGAACCTCTTTGCGCAATTCAGCCTGCTCAGCAAGGGAACCGTTCCGCTCCTGACATCCGCCCCCCAATGGCTGTAAACCAGCTTCACTTTATCCGCAGTAATGATCTTAGTCAACGGCGCGTCGGCGTAAAAAGGCAGCATGCTGGAAGAATGCATGTGGATGATATCGAAGTTTTTCAACGCCCACGCGTACCACTTGAACCTGCGGTAGGCCTGGACGCCAAGAGGCTGCCCTTCAAGCCTCATGGAGTAATCGAAAGGAAATTTGTACACTCCGGTCCCGCTTTTGAAGTCCAAAACCCTGCTGTAAACGCCTAGGCTGTTCAAGCCTTTGGAAATGGCCCAAGGGACGTTGGAAATGTTCAAAACCTGCAATACCCGCGTATGCCATCACCCGAATACCCTTAACCAGGGCCGGAATAAGAACAGATTGGTGTAAAGTGTTATTAACATTAAGTATATATACATTTACATTTTGTATAGTTATGCGTACTCGGGTTTTGGTTGGTTGCGGAGTTTTTTTAATCGAATGCACGTGTTTATACTGGCTGGTGGTTTTGAATGAAGGTTCTTGTTACTGGCGGACTTGGTTATAAGGGGTCTGTTCTCGTTCCCAAGCTTCTTTATTGCGGCTACCAAGTGCGGGTTGTAGATACCGGATGGTTTGGAAATTATTTGCCAGAGCATCCCA
>CAYOZI010000002.1:15332-40873 GCA_964408425.1 Microcaldota archaeon | reverse complement strand
GCGGGGCGGGTTTCATAGGCAGCAATTTCATCCTCCATCTTCTTTCAGAACACCCGGATTTCAAGGTGGTGAACCTCGATAACCTTACTTATGCCTCGGATTTGCGCAGCCTGGAATCCGTGAGCAAGGACAAGCGCTATTCGTTCGTCAAAGGCGATATCTGCGATGCGGGCGCCGTGGAAAAAGCAGTGGACGGGTGCGACTGGATCGTGAATTTCGCGGCTGAAACGCACGTCGACAATTCCATCAAATCTTCCGACGAGTTCGTGAAGACGAACGTTTTCGGGACGCTCGTCCTGTTGAAGGCGGCGCTGAGGCACGGAGTATCGAAGTTCATGCATATTTCAACGGATGAGGTTTACGGAAGCAAGAAAAGCGGGGTTTTCAACGAAACCGACGTTTTGGATCCGTCCAACCCTTATTCGGCAAGCAAAGCGGCTGCAGAGCATTTGGTTTTCTCGTACCACAAGACTTTCGGGCTTCCGGCCGTCGTTTCGAGAAGCTCGAACAACTTCGGCCCTTTCCAGCATCCGGAAAAGCTAGTTCCGAAGATAATCACTTACGCCCTGGGCAACAGGAAAATTCCAGTTTACGGGACCGGCTTGAACAGGCGGGATTGGCTTTTCGTAGGCGACAACTGCAGGGGAATAGAAACCGTTTTGCTGAAGGGAAAAACAGGTGAAGCGTACAACCTAGGCGGCGGGAACGATTATTCGAACCTGTTCATGGTCAAATCGATCTTGAAGAAAATGGGGAAACCCGAGAGTTTGATAGAGTTCGTGAAGGACAGGCCCGGTCACGATTTCCGATATGCGCTTGGCACTGAAAAAATGCGGGGCTTGGGCTGGAAGCCTTTGATGGATTTCGGGGAAGCCCTGGATCATACTGTTGATTGGTACGGGAAGAACGAGTGGTGGTGGACATCGAAAAAAAGCTAGTCGTAGGTTTGAGGGTTTATCTCGTCAAGGAAAATTTTGAGGACGCGGAAGCGCAGCTTGCCGAAGTGAGGGGCGCTTTTCCGGACGCGTTCGTCTTTCTGGCATCTTGCGGCTTGCAGCCGTCGGGACAAATGCGGGCGTCCTGCGATGAAGTCAGTCACTATAGTGAAACGCCCGAAGGGCTTGGCGTTCCTAACAAGCTGATAGTATCGAAAGCCATTAGGCTCGGCGCTAAGCATTTGGTTCTGCTTGACTTGAAGCAGTTCGTTCCGAAGGAAATACGCGGCATTTACTCCGGCCACTTGAACGGCCCGGAGGACGTTGTCATTCCGGAGAGGAAAAAGCGCTTTCTGTTCATGAGGGAAGAGCTGCACGGGCCCACTGTGGAAGACCTGCTGAACGGCTTTCTGCGGCTTTCCTCCGGATGCAAACTGCGCGACCCTGTTTCCGGGGCGTTTATTTTCTACGACGTCGGGAAGCTGGAGGGTTTGGGGCTGGACTCCAATTCGTGGGTCGGCGATTTCGCCCTCGTATCCGGAATACTCGGAAAAAAACTTTCGATAGCCCACCCGCCGGTTTCGGTGAGGGAAAACACCTTCAGCATTTCTAACCGGAACCTTGTTTTCAACTCTTTCCTGGAAAACGAAAAGTTTTTCGGGGTTACCCTGGGTGAAGTGGCGGAGTTCGTCAAGACGCACGCGGACGAAAGCCTGTTCGGAGGCAATTTCTTCGAGGTCGACAGGACCGCCGAAGCGTTTGTAAAATTCAAATCCGGCTTGAAAATAAAAGGAATGAAGGCACTTGTGCTTGCGGGCGGAAAGGGGACGAGGCTGAAGCCCTTCACCCATACCATCCAGAAACAGCTCTTTCCCGTGGCGAACAAGCCCATACTCCATTTCATCATAGAAAAGATCGTGAGGTCGGGAATAAGCGACATCGGAGTGATCGTAGGCCCGAACAAGGAGCAGGTTAAGGAATCGCTTGGCGACGGGTCGAAGTGGAATTGCAGGATTACTTACATCGAGCAAGACAGGCCCGGGGGCCTGGCGCACGCGGTTTTAACCGCAAAAGATTTTCTGGGCGAATCCCCCTTTCTGATGTACCTTGGAGATAATCTTTTGAGCGAAGAGCTGGACGATTTTCTGCGCGAGTTCGTGGACTCTGGATTTCCGGCAAGCATCACCCTCACGCGGGTGCAAAACCCGTCGGCTTACGGGATTGTCGAAATCGACTCGCACGGGAACGTGGTGCGGCTTTTGGAAAAGCCCAAAAACCCGCCTTCCAACCTGGCAATCGTGGGCATTTACGCATTCACCCGCAGGATTTTCGATGCGATAAGCCGGACCAAGCCTTCCGCGCGGGGAGAACTGGAAATCACCGACGCGATCCAAAAACTGTGCGAAGACGGTGAAAACATCAATTACCGAATAATCAAAGGCTGGTGGGAGGATACCGGAACGGTCCAATCGCTTTTGGACGCCAACCTCCTGGTCCTCTCTTCGCTGAAACCATCCTCCCCCTACGCAATTCCGGAGGGCGTGGTGGTGAAGGGAAACGTGGAAATAGGCGAGGGAACGGTTTTCGGGAAAAATACGGTAATCATCGGCCCGGTCAGCATAGGCTCGAACTGCAGCATCGGCCCGAACGCGTTCATAGGCCCTTACGCGAGCGTCGGAAACACCTGCACCATCAAAAACGCGCAGGTGATAAGCTCGATAATACTTGAAAATACCATCGTGGACTGTTCGGAACAGATAGTTTTCAGCATCATAGGGAAAAACTGCGTCATAACCTCCGACTCGGCCCCGAACGGCGTTAAGAAAACCACTCTCGCAGTGGGAGACGATACGACCTTAAAAGTTTGATTTGAAAGACGGGTGCGTTCATTTGGCGAAAATTTCTTCATACTCCGGCGCGAAGGTTCTAGTGACCGGCGGGGCGGGTTTCATAGGCAGCAACCTGGCGGTAAAACTTGCAGAAGAAAATGCGGTTGTGACCGTCGTCGACTTTCTGCATCCGGAGTACGGGGGCAATTTGTTCAACCTGGATCCCGTGAAGGAACGAGTAACCCTTCGCGTGCAGGATTTGAACGATTTCGAAAAAACCTCGGATGCGGTTAAAAACCAGGATTTTGTTTTTCACTTGGCTTCGCAACAAAACCACGTTTTGTGGCAGAACAACCCGTTCGAGGATTTGCAGAACAACGTTCGCGCTACGCTTTCCCTTCTGCGGGCATTGCAGAAGACCGGTTTCAAGGGACGGCTTGTTTACGGTGGGACGAGGGGCGAGTACGGAGCGCAGAAAGGCGCGATCGGAGAAAGCGCTTTGCCCAAGCCGCTCGGTTTTCACGAGTTGAGCAAGCTGTTTGCAGGAAATGCTTGCGAGTTGTATTCGAAAACTTTCGGCTTCGAGTTCGTCTGGGCGAGGATGGCCAACGTCTACGGCCCCAGGGCGCAGGTGAAGGCAAACACTTCCAACGTGATAAACTGGTTCGTGAGGCTGGCTTTGGAAGGGAAGAAAATCCCGTTGTACCAGAACGGGAAAATAAAGAGGGATTTGATTTACGTGGACGATTGCGTGGATGCGCTGATGAAAATCGGGTTATCCCCGTCCGCCCACGGAAACGTGTTCAACATCGGCAGCGGAACGCCCGTTTCACTGCTGGAAGTCGCGGAAAAAATAACCGGCATTGCCGTAAGCGGGGGGATAGAGTTCGTCGAGGCCGACGCTTACCGCAAAAAGCAGGAAGTCGGGGACGTGTTTTTGGATATAGGAAAACTGGAAGGGCTTACGGGATTCAAGCCAAAAACGAGCCTGGGCGAAGGGTTGCGCCTCACCGTGGATTATTATAAAAAACATTTGAAAAAGTACGTTTAATTTGGATGAACGCGTTTGAATGGTTGTATGGTTGTGCTCATGTTCGGCTTTTTCGCCCCCGTGCATTTCAAAATAAAGGGCAGTCCGGTCAGCATCAGGCAAGCGGGAATCAAAGACGCGAGGGACTTGAACCGCATTGTCAACGAAAAAAAGGTGAGCGATTTCCTCAGCTTCACCCCTCCGGTTCCGCTTTCCTTGACGAAAAGGAAAATCGCCGAGACCCTGAAAAACCGGAACCAGAAGTGGCTGGTTATGAAATACGGCGGCAGGATTGCAGGAAGCATAATCCTCAGGCGCGGGTCAGGCCCTTCCATGCATACCGCGGAATTCGGAATAGCGTTTTCCGGCGAATTCCAAGGGAAAGGACTGGCGGCCTGGCTTTTGAAAACGGCGTTTGCCTACCTCAAGAAAAACCGAGTGCGCCTGTTGCACGCCCAAGTTGTGGCAGGCAACCGGCAGGCAAGAAAGTTTTACGAAAAACTCGGGTTCAAGGAATGCGGCGAGATTCCCCTGTTTTTCAGGCGAGGGAACAAGTTCCTCCCCATGGTTTTCGTAGCTAAAGCGCTTTAAGGGTTGAGAAGAAAATGAACGTTGATTTCCTGGACTTGCGAAGGCAGTATTCCGCCATCAAGGGTGATGTGGACGGGGCTTTAACGCAGGTTTTCGACAAAGGCGAGTTCATCCTCGGAGAGCAGGTGGCCGGTTTTGAAAAGGAATTCGCTTCCTACTGCGAAGTCAAGAGAGCGGTGGGAGTGGCTTCGGGGACGGAAGCGTTATACCTTGCATTGCTTGCCTCGGGAGTAAATCCTGGAGACGAGGTGATAACGGCTGCTAATACTGCAGTTCCCACCGCAACCGCGATACTCATGGCAAACGCCAAACCCGTTTTCGCGGACGTGAACGAAAACGATTTCAACATCGATTTCAGGTCCGTTTCCAAATTGGTAACGAAAAAAACCAAGGCCTTGATTCCCGTCCACTTGTACGGGCAGTGCGCCGACATGAAGCCCGTGATGGAAATCGCGGAAAAGCATTCGATTCCGGTCATCGAAGACTGCGCGCAGGCGCACGGAGCGCTGTATGACGGAAAAAAAGCCGGTTCAATCGGGGATTTCGGCTGTTTCAGCTTTTATCCGACGAAAAACCTCGGGGCTTACGGCGACGGCGGCGCGGTGGTCGCAAACGATTCGGAAAAGGCGGAAGATCTTTTGCGGCTGCGAAATTACGGTCAGGAAAAACGCTACAGCCACGTTTCTTTCGGGATAAACAGCAGGCTGGATGAGCTTCAAGCGGCCGTCTTAATGGTAAAGCTGAAGAAATTGGACGGCTGGAATGAAAAAAGGCGTTCGATAGCAAGAACTTACGAACGCGGACTGTCGGGTATTTCGCAATCGGTCGAAACGCCGTCGGAAATGCCCGGGCGGAAACACGTTTTTCACTTGTACGTCGTGAGAACGGAAAAACGCGACGCTTTGCGGGCGTTTCTTTCAAGCAAAGGCATAGCATCCTTGGTCCACTACCCTTCGCCCGTGCCGTTGCAGCCTTACTTCTCCAAAGCCGGTTTCGGCGGAACGTTCAAAACAGCTGAGAAACTGTCTTCGGAAATCCTTTCACTCCCCCTATATCCGGAATTGAGCCAAGAGGAATTGGACTTCGTTTGCTCCCAGATTAACGGTTTTTTCAAGAAAAACGTCGGATAGGTAACACGTGTTGTCATGACTTTCCTGAAGAACACTTTGTACGTTTTGGCGGCGAATTTCCTAATCCTGGCTTTGAGCTTCTTCCTGCGCCCTTTCACAGCGCGTTTTCTCGGGCCTGCGGAATACGGGTTGTTCGCGCTCATTCTCAGCACCGCCACGGTCATCCAGGCGTTCAACCTTTTTTCCATCAATTCCGGGGTATTGTATTACTCCGCGAAAAAACCCGCGTCACTCAAAAAAATAGTTTCCAGCTCCCTCGCTTTCGTCGTAATAATTTCCGTATTGCTGTACTACCCGCTTCAAACGCTCGTATCCTCCATAATCCCTTCCATTGGAAGCGGCAGTTTTGCAGTGGCTTTGGCGCTTTCGGCATTCCTCTCTTTCTTTTCGATCCTTCAAGCCGCCCAGCAGGGGCTTGAAAAATTCCGGGCTTACAGCATTTATTCCATCGCCTCGGCGCTGCTGGCGGGTTTGGCTTCCGTTGCAATTGCGTATGTCATTCCCGACGGGACGATGGCGTCTTTGGCAAGGGCTTTTGCGATTCTCGCAGTTTCACTATCAGGCTTGGTGTCGCTCAAGGCGATAGGCAAGCAGGACTTCAAAGAGTTCAAGAGAATTTTCGCTTATTCCTTCCCTCTCGGGCTGACGGGATTTCTGGGCGCGTTCGTAGTGATAGCGGACAGGTATTTGATAGCAGCTTTCCACAGCGTTTCGGAAGTGGGCTTTTACGATGCTGCGTATTCGATGATAGCGGCGGTCCTGCCTTTTTCCACGGCATTGCTCACGACCATGATGCCGCGGGTGATAAAACAATATTCGAAACTTCGTTTTTACTACGAGAAGATAAGCCAGGCCAACGCCATCCTCTTGACCTCAGCTGGATTGGTTTTCTTCTATTACTCGGATATTTTCGTCACCATACTGCTTGGAAACGGGTACGAGCAAGCAGTCCTGCCTTTCAAAATCCTTTCGCTATCCCTTCCTCTCATGGCGTTGTACAGCTTGAACGTTTCCTCTGCAGCGGCAGTGGGCAAAACCAAGTTTTCAGGCTTGCAGATGTCCCTCCTGACCGTTTTCAGCTTCGTTTTCAACTTCCTGCTCGTTCCATCGCTCGGAGTGGTCGGCGCATCCTGGGCCAACCTTTTCACGTATGTTTTCACATGCGCAATCGGGTTTTACTACCTGAAAACCCGCTACGGGACCGGAATAACGCACGTACTCCCGCAATACGCGTTTTTCGCGGTTTTCATCCTCGCCTACGTTTTATTCCTCTCTCCAGGCGGTTTCGTTGCCAAAACCCTCCTTCTGCTCGTTTTCGGCGCGGTAACGTATTTTGCAAACAAGGGAATAGTGGCCGAAGTGCTGGGCAGTTTGGCGTCGATGGCTCTGCGCAAAGGCAAGCTTTAAAATTCAATGTAAATAAAACTTTACATGGCGTTTTCGTTGAAAATTCTCGTGTTGGGTTCGAAAGAGTTCCCGGTCGGATCCAGCAGGGGCTTTGACGCCTTAGCTTCGGGAGGGATGGAACGGTACACGCAAGATTTCGCTTCAGCTTTGGCTTCCAAAAAGCAAGAACCGATAGTCGTGACCCGCCTGTTTCCAGGACAAAAGCGAGCGGAAAAAACCGGCGGCGTTGAAGTGCGTAGGGTTTCGTGGGTAAAAGGCTTTTTTTTGAGGAACCCTTCGTTCAACTTTTTCGCTTTCCTGAAAAGCCTGAAAACCGATTACGACGTTGCGTTCACCAACGGAGTGATGGCAACATTGGTGGGACTAGCGCTTCGTTTTTTCAGGAAAAAACCGGTAATAGCAAGATCCGCAGGAGTCGCGTGGGTTCAGCCTCAGTACAACCCGCTCGTTAAAACGGTGTTGAAGGTTCTCGAAACTCTCGCTTATTCCAAAGCGGATACCGTGGTTTTCTTGAGCAAACAGGAGGTTGCGGCATTCAAGCAAAAAATGGGTTTTCTTCCCCCAAAATACGAAATCATTCCCACTGGCGTGAATCTCAGTAGGTTCGATTCCGTAAAAAGAAAAAAGAACAAAGGAAGAAAGAAAAAAATTAAAACCATCTTGTTTTTGGGAAGGCTGCTGGAAGTCAAAGGCGCGAGGTTTTTGGTTGAAGCCGCGCCATTAGTGAAAGCGAAAATAATCATTGCGGGCGAAGGGCCTGAAAAAGCGAAGCTGGAAAACAAAGTAAGGGAAAAAAAGCTGGAGAACGTTTTTTTCGTTGGCCAGGTTGAAAAACCCGAGAAACTTTTGGCGGAGTGCGACGTTTTCGTTTTGCCTTCGCTGAGCGAAGGCCTGCCGATAGCAATGCTTGAAGCCATGGCATCAAGAAAACCGTGCGTAGTGACGGACATAGGGCTTCCTGTGGAAAACGGGAAAACCGCGTTAGTCGTAAAGCAGGGGGATGCAAAAGGGCTGGCGGAAGCCTTGAACAAACTTCTCAAAAACGAAAGCCTCGCGGGAAAAATAGCGGAAAACGGTTTTCAACATGTCAAGAAAAACTTCACTTGGGAAAACGCTTGCAGAAAAATAATTTCTTTGGCGAAAGAGCTGGCTTGAAAATGTGCGGAATTTGCGGAGTGGCGGGTTTGGAAGACAAGGCCCTTGCGGTTAAAATGTCTTCGGCCATAGCCCACCGCGGGCCGGATGCAGGCGGGGTTTTCGCAGACGAAGGCATAACGCTGGCGCACAAGCGGCTCGCTGTTATAGATTTGAGTTCGCGCGGAAACCAGCCCATGCCCAACGCTGACGGAACCGCTTGGATCGTTTTCAACGGCGAGATTTACAACTTTCTGGAAATCAAGGCGGAATTGGAAAAAAACGGGAAGCACCGTTTCAAAAGCGACAGCGACACGGAAGTGATCCTGCACGCTTACGGCGAGTGGGGCGAAGGTTTCGTTTCCCGGCTCCGGGGCGATTTCGCCTTCGGATTGTGGGATTCTAAAACCAAAAGCCTTTTGCTGGCGCGGGATTTTCCGGGAGTGTGCCCGCTTTACTACTTTTTTGACGCTGGAACCAAGCGCTTGTACTTCGCTTCGGAAATAAAGGCGATTTTGGCGGCGGGGGTAAAACGAAAAGCGAATTTGGAAGCTTTGAACGACTACCTGTCCTTCCAACATTCGCTAGGTCCGGAAACGATGTTCGGCGGGATTTTCAAAATCCAGCCGGGAGAACTGTTGAAATTCAAAAACGGGGTTTTGGAAAAGAAAATTTTCTTTCCGTTGCCCCAGCCCGCTTTCGCAAGCAAAAGCGATTCGGCTTGGGTTTCGGAATTGAAAAGCATTTTTTCCAAGAGCGTAGAGCGACGGTTGATAAGCGACGTTCCGCTCGGGGTTTTCCTGAGCGGGGGGCTGGACTCCAGTTTTACAGCAGCGACGATGAAAACCCTTCGCGACGACGTGAAAACTTTTTCGGTGGACTTCGGAACGGATTCGGAAGACGAAAAGTATTCAAAGCTCGTGGCTGAAGAACTGGGAACGGAGCATACGGAATTGAAGGTGAACGCTTCGGACTACAAGGTTTTTCCGCAGGTGGCGTGGCATTTGGACGAGCCTGCTGCGGATATTGCAGCCCTCCCCACTTTCCTCATGGCGAAGGAAGCGAGAAAGCACGTTACCGTCATTTTGACGGGCGACGGGGGCGACGAGGTTTTCGGAGGCTACGAACGCTATTCAAGATTGTCGGAGTTGCACAAGTGGAAGTGGGCGGCGAAAACGCTGAAGCACTTTTCCTTCGCCCTAAGCTCTTTCGGAGATCCTGAAAGGGTGAAAGAACTGCTGGGGAACGCGGGAGACAAGGCAAAGCTGTTGCTTTCCTACACCTCGGCTGTTTCCGAAACCGAGAAAAAATTTTTCTGCTCGAAGTCTTTGATGGCGAAAAACCAAACGCTCGGCAAGACAAGACCGTTTTTCGGGGAAGGGGTTTTCCTCAAGCAATTGATGGATTTCGACCTGCTTACACTGTTGCCGGACGATTATTTGATGAAGGTGAACAAGAGCGCGATGGCACACGCTCTCGAACCGCGCGTCCCGTTCCTTGACCAAGACTTCATTTCCTTCACCCAAACCATTCCGCCTTCCTTGAAGGTTGACGGGAGCAGCAAGAAAATCCTGTTGAGAAAGGCGGTTGCTTCGGCGGGTTTGCCGAAAGACCTGGCTTTGAGGAACAAGCAAGGTTTCAACGTGCCGACGAAAAAATGGCTGGCGGGGGAACTGGGGGAGATAGCGGGGCAAATGCTTTCCGACAAGAGCGTGGAAAAACGCGGCTGGTTCGACAAGAATTTCGTAAAGAAAGTTTTGGATAACTCGAAAAAAGAGGAAACGCTGTGGGGAAAAAGGTTTTGGAGCTTGTTCGCGCTGGAAGTTTGGGCGAGGATTTTCATAGACCCCGAAAAGGCGGTAAAACCGGTTTCGTTCGGCTCGATATCGGGCGCGTGAGTTTTCCCAGCAAAAGCGTTATTAAAACTGTGCGCCTTTAATTCTTGTTCGCATTTATTGAAGAGTTTTCGTTCTTGAAAAGGGTGGTGTGGCGGTGGATGCAGTAGCATTACTATTGACTATTCTGGTCAATTTCATTCCCGGCTTGTTCCTGTCTTTCGCCTTCTTCAAAAACACTTTCTTCAACAAGTGGGACAAGGTTTTCTTTTCCCTGGTGTTTTCCTTCACAGCAATGCCCATGCTGTCCTTCCTGGAATTCCTGTTGCTGGGCGTAAAGTTTTCCTTCGCCCTCGTTCTTGCAAACGCCCTTCTAGTGGTTTTCGCGTCCATAGCGCTGTTGTACTGGCAGAAGCAGGTTTTTTCTTCCCTCTTGGGATTCAAGCTTGACGGTTTGGACGCGAAAAAACTCCTTTACGAAAACGCCGTCGGAATAATCCTCCTGCTGTTGTTCGTTTCTGCTTTTTACGTGCGTTTTTCAACCGCTTTTTCCCCGACTTTTTTCGAGTTCGACCCGATTTACTACGACAAGATTACCGAAAAGCTCGTGGTGAACGGGGCGGTCGAACCCTTCTCCCCCGAAGTTTACTATCCTAAGGAATTGTTCACGCGCGTCCAGCCTTTGTCGCACTATCTCGTCGCATCGTGGTATTCCTCGTACTCGGCGTTTGCAGGGCTGAATACGTACTCTAAAGAGCTTCTCATGAACTTTTCGCAATTATACCCTCCGCTTGCGGGCGTGCTGCTTGCCTTCCTTGCATTCATTTTGCTGAGGGAAGAGTATAACGAGTATCTCGGCTTGATAGGCGCGGCGTTGTTCGTCTTCCTCCCCCAGCTGATAAAGAAATTCGCAGCCGGAGTTTCCGAACAACAGCCTTTCGGGCTTTTTTCCGTGATGCTCATTTTTGCAGTCTACATACTCGCGGTAAACCGAAAGAGCACGCGCTTTTCGCTGATCGCGGGGTTGGCAATGGCGTCCATAATCCTCGGCAGCCAGCAGTTCATCTGGCCTTTCATGGTCATCACCGTCTATATTGCTTTCCAATCGGCTTTGGATTACTTGAAAGGGTCTCTTGACCTGCAATTCTTGAAAACCAATTTCCTCGTTGTTTTGGGAGGGACGTTGGGCCACGTTTTGCTTTACGCGTACGGGACTCCGGCGGGCAGGTATTCCTTGGACAGCCCCAACATCCTCGCGCTTTTGGCTTCCCTCGCTTTCTGCGCGGTGTTGTACGCGATACTGCATTACGGAAAACCGCATGACTTCAAAGCCCGGGCCAAGTGGTTTGCAGGCGCGCTCGCAGTCGGCTTGATAGTTTTGTTCGTAAGCCCGTTGGGCTCGATGGTGTTCAACCTCATTTCCGCTCAGACGGGCGTTGCTTACGCCCAAGGCGCGCTTGGAAAAACAATCCAGGAGGAAGCTGCGACGAACCCGGATTACTTCCCGTCCGCATTCGGCATTCTCAACCCGCCTTTAGTTTTGATTATAGCGACCTTGCTCGCTTCAATAATCGCGATTGCGAGCTTGCTCAAGAAAAAACACGTGAATTACGCGATAGTTTTTTCGGTTGTGGCTGCGATTCTCATTTTCTTGAACGGCCCGGTCGACTCTATCCTAACCGCCCTGGCCAACGCCACGGGGTCCAAGGCTTTCATCGGGTTCGTGAAATTCTTTTCCAGCAGCGACATGTTTTTGTACCTCTTGATAAGCCTTGCAGCCACGACGGTTTACTACTTCGTGTCGGAAAAGAAAAGCAAGACGCTGCTTTTATTCGTGCTCGTTTTCTTCCCGGTCGCGTTCATCGGACTCAACAAGGTAAAATATTTGCTGCACTTGGGAATAGCGGTCGCGTTGGCGGCGGTTTACGCCCTTGGGGAAACGCACCGCGCTATAGAAATTCTTTCCGACTGGCTTAACGTGCAGGGCAGGGAAACGGTTTTGAAGTACTCCCTGGTTTTGCTGATTTTGATCGGAGTGGGATTGGTGTTTTTGGAAGCGCAAACCGCTCCGGAATCGATGAGCGAATTGTCTTACAACCGCATTCCCTCCGACTGGGTGGTGATTTCCGAATTGACGCCTTCCTTCACTGGAACGCCTACCAGCGCAATGGGATGGCTTTATCACAATGCCAACAAAAACAATCCTTCGATCCAGCAGCAGTGCAATGCAAAATTCGGTTGGGACTGCAGGGTTTTGAGCTGGTGGGACTACGGGCATTGGACCACGTTTTTCGGAGAGACGAATTCCGTCCTCGACCCGAACAATTATTTCTACGCTTACGACCAGGAAGTCGCGCGGGCTTTCGTAGACGGGAATATCGACGATTTGCTTTACACGATGGAAACCCATCGTGCTACCCACATTCTCGCGGACTCGGATTTGATCGGAAAGTGGGGGGCGCTCGTGTTTTTGAGCGGAACTTGCGATTCCACGCTTTCCCCAACCTGCCCCGCTACGCCAGAAATAGACTGGAAGTCGACAAGCCCGAGTTCCAGCAGGTATGAAGCCGAGCATTACTACGAGTATCTGACGATATCTTCAAACCAATGCCCCTCTTTCGCCTCTGCGGTTCCGCTGCCGTTGTTGGAAAGCAGTTTCGGAACGGCGTACTGCGCGGATAACGATTACCTGTATTTATTGACGCAAACGGGGCTGGACGCGAATTACAAGCGCAAATTCCAATTGCTCCAGTCCACCGGTGTCGAGATCGACCACAGCGTCAGTTATTTGACGCCGATTGCCCAAAACCGGTTTATCAACCTGAACCCGGACTTGAGCCCGCTGGGGTTGAATAATACGGTAATAGACTCGGCTTTCACCAGGCTGTTTTTCTTCGAACAACTGCCCGGATTCAAACTGGTTTTCAGGGCTCCAAACGGAAACGTGAAGATCTTCGAGCATACGGGCGGGAACGCCGCGCCGGCGGAAACCCGAACTACTGCATTGCCGCTTCCGACGCCGTCGCCCTCGCCTTCCGAAACGCCACTTGAAAACGCTTCAACGCAAAACGGTCCGCAGAACGCTTCTTGAAAAAAACGGGTTTGAACGAATATGGATTTGCTGATGTTGTTTTTGTTCGCCGCGGTTTCGTTCGCCATAACGTTTTTTTCCACTCCCGTACTGATTGCAAGCGCGAGGCGCAAAAAAATTTTCGGCACGGACTACAACAAGCTTGACAAGCCGAAAATACCTTACATGGGAGGCTTGGCATTGTTCGCCGGAATAGCCTCCGGATTGCTCCTCTCGATTTTGTATTTGGTTTTCCTCCAGGAAAACCGGATTGCAGTAGAGCTTTTGTTCGCCTCGCTCGCGGCCGTAACCCTGCTGGCTTTAATCGGCGTTTTCGACGATTTCTTCAAACTAACTTGGAAAACGAAATCCCTGCTCCCCGTAATAGGCTCGTTTCCCCTCGTTGCCATTACTGCTGGAGAAACTGTGATGAACGTGCCGTTCGTAGGGGCGGTTGACTTCGGGTTGTTTTACACGTTCATTCTCGTTCCGCTCGGCGTTACCGGAGCTGCGAATGCGGTAAACATGGCCGCCGGTTACAACGGGATAGAAGCGGGCAGCATGGCCGTCGTTTCGGCCTTTCTCCTGCTCATTGCCGTCCAGGCGAACGCCCTTCCATCCGCAATAATCCTCGCCGCGGCTCTCGGCGCCTGCCTCGCGTTTTTGAAGTACAACTGGTTTCCCGCGAAAGTATTTCCCGGAGACGTGGGAACCCTGGTTTTGGGAGCCGCGATAGCTTCAGCCGTGATCATAGGAAACATGGAGTCGTACGGCGTCATCCTTTTCATTCCGGCGTTTTACGAGCTCGCCGCAACCCTCTATTACTACGTCAAAGGCGTAGAGCGCAGGAAAGCCTGCCATACCCCCTTTATTTCGAAAAACGGGTTTCTCTCCCCGCCTAAAGGGGCCGAGAATTACACTTTGTTTTACAAAATCCTTTCGTTCAAGCCCATGCGCGAGAAAACGCTCGTCATCACCGTCCTTTCCCTCTATTTCCTGTGCGGAATGCTGGCTTTAGCGTTGTACTACTCGGGAGTTTGAAAAGGGGAAAAAGCTTATTTCCTTAGCGTGGGTTAAAATTCCGTGAATATAAAGTTTTCCAGCGTAATCGACTTTTCCGAAGACGCGTGGCCCGGAAAAACCGCGAGCGTCGTTTATCTGGCAGGATGCCCGCTCCAGTGCTATTGGTGCAACGTTCCCTTTCTCGTCAACGTCCAGGAGGGGAGCTACGACTCGAAGCCGACGGATTTTTTCGTTTCCCATTTCTCAAAACTCCAGGCTAGCGTCGAGGGAATAGTTTTTTTGGGCGGAGAGCCGTTCATGCAAGGCAATGCGCTCAACGGGTTATGCAAGCAGCTGAAGGCGATGGGATTCGCGTTGAGGACGGAAACTTCGGGCTTTTACCCCCAGGACTTGCGCGACCTGCTGCCGTATCTCGATTACGTGGCGCTGGATGTGAAAGCGCCGTTGGATGAGGATTCTTACGCGACCGCCGCTTCCTTCACGGGCGACAAGAGAATATTGTTGAGCAAAATCCTCTCTTCCCTAGCATTTCTGGAAGCGGACAAGCGCGTTTTCAAGGAAATCCGCACGACCGTGATACCCGGTTTGAACGATTCGGTCGATGCGATAGAAAAAATCTGTTCGCAGTCTTCGTTCGCCGATTTATACGCATTACAGCAGTTCAAGCCGGGCGGAAAGGGGGATTTCGTCAACGCCGATTACGAATGCGGCGAACCCGCGCCGAAAGAAAAAATGTACGAACTGGCTTACGCCGCGAAAAAAACGTTCAAGGAAGTCCTGGTGAGGTTCAACGACGGGAGCGAAGAGCTGATTTGACGGTTTATTTAAACACTCTCGGCTTAACTATTTTTTCTCTTGACTGGAAAAAAAGGCTGTATCTTATGATTACGGATTGGGGGGATCAACTGGATGTTCGGCTGTACCTATCCAAAAAACTGCGTTCGATCGAACGCAAGCGCGTTTTGGACGTAGGCTGCGGGCAAGGCTTTCTATTGTCGCAAGTGCCGGAATCGAACGAAAAGTATGGCGTGGACATAAGCGAATTCGCTTTGGCCCAAACGAAGACGAAAATCCCGCGAGCTTTAGTGAAAAAAGCGAGCATGTACCGCATGCCTTTCAAAAGCGGTTTTTTCGACGTCGTCATAATGGCGAACGTCATTCCCAACGTGGATTTCTCCTGTCCCGGAAACGCGAAGAAAAACCAGCGGAAAGCGCTGGGCGAAGCAGCACGCGTTCTGAAGAAGGGAGGGATGCTTTTTTTGACGGCTCCTAACGCGGCTTGGTTCGGGAAATACCAGCCCGGTAGTGCGAGGAAAAGGCTGGAATACGGCGAGTTGGAAGTCCTGTTAAAACCGGATTTCAAGGGCGGAATAAAAGGCTGGAATCCCTTTCCGCCTTTTCCATACTTCCTGCCGGCGCGAGTATTGCGGAGGATTCCAGGCTGGTTCTCTTTCCTCAGCTGGATTTGCGAAAAAGGCTTTTTCAACCAGAAGGGCAAGTTTTTTTATACGCTCGCGTTAAAAAAATGATTTCGAGAGATTGCACATGGCTAAAATGGCTTTGATCGACCCGTCGTTTTACACCACCAACTACGGCGTCAGGTGCGTTTCCGCCTACCTGTGGGCAAACGGCGTTGAAGCGAAACTAATTTTCTTAAAGCCGGAAACGGACGAGAGCGGCAGAAACTATTACCCCGAGTCGGTTTTGGAAGACTTGGCGAAACTCGTGGAAGACTGCGACGTGATTGGCTTTACGGTTTTCACCAACTTTTACTTCCGCGCCGCCGAGTTAAGCGTTTTTCTCAAGAACAAGCATCCGGACAAGCCGATAGTATGGGGCGGTATTCACGCCACGGTAAGCCCCGAATCGTCGATAAAACACGCCGACATAGTCTGCCTCGGCGAAGGGGAGGAAACGGCCTTGGAAATCATGAGGATGGTTTCTGAAAAAAAATTCAGGACCGACGTCCTCGGAACGTGGGTCAAGACGAAAGAAGGAATCATGAAAAACGACATGCGCCGGCTCGAGGAAAACTTGGATGCTTACCCCTACCAGGATTACGAGCCTTCGCACATGCATGTGGTAAAAAACGGGCGCATAGTGAAAGTTGACGAGCCTCTCTTGAAGGAAATGCTGCACTTGGGTTCGCAAGCGAAGGAATACTTCGACCTCGACTCGGATGAAAACTACCAGTACCTGACTCTAAGCACCAGGGGATGCCTTTACCAGTGCGCCTACTGCTGCAACAACGCCTACCAAAGCCGTTACGCGGGCAAAGGAAGGTGGCTGAGAAGCCGCAGCATAAAACACGTCATCGGAGAACTCGTGGAGTTCAGAAAAAAGCATGGTTACGTGAATTTCATCAGTTTTTTCGACGACGATTTTCTTGCAAGGCCGAACGAGTTCATACTCGAGTTTTTCGACGAGTATGACAAGCAAGTGGGATTGCCGTTCAAATGCAATTTCGGCGCTTTCAACGTAAACCGCATTAAAATCAAGAGGCTTTACGACTCGGGGCTGAAAAACTGCGAGATGGGTTTGCAGAGCGCGAGCGAAAGGGTGCACAAGGAAGTTTACTTCCGCCCGTTTCTCGCGAAACAATTCATGGAAGCGGCTAAACTCCTCGCCGAGTTTCCCATAATCACTTATTACGACGTGATTCTCGACAACCCGTACGAAACCGAGGAAGACCTTTCGAAAACAATCGTGTTCGTCGCCGGAATGCCGAAGCCCATGCAGTTGAGCTGTTTTTCCCTCACGTTCTTTCCCGGCACTGCGTTGTACAACCGCGCGGTTTCAGACGGGCTGGTGGACGCGGAAAACCTCGAGCCCATTTCCTCGAAGAAAAACAATGCTTTGTACTTGAACAACGCCTATTCGAAAATGCTGGTTTTGGCGGCGGGCAAAACCCCACCGTACCTCCAGCCCTTGTACAAGATTGCCGCACAGCCGGCTTTCCTGAAAGCCTTTTCCAAGCCTCTTCCAGACCGGATTTTCGCGAAAATCCTGGCAAAAGCGTTGAACCGCTGAATTTTTGTTTTTGCAGTGCCGTTGGTGAAAACAACCTTTGGATTTCTACCAAGCCAAAAAAACGATTGACAATGCGATTTCGGAAAAACGCCTTGTCGTTTGCGTGGGCAGCTGCCTCGTAAAATACAAGGGGCGCGCCGCCTCGAAGCTGAGCGAAGGAGATCGGGTTCTGATGATAAAGCACGACGGGACGTTTCTCGTGCATCAGAGCACCGGGATGAAGGCGATCAACTACCAGGGGCCGGGCGCGAGAATAAGCGTTTCGGACAATGGCGAAGAATTGATTGTCAAGGCAGAGCGTTCCAAGCCGATGCCTGAGGAAATTGAAGTCCACTTCAAGCGAGTGGATTCCTGCAATTCGTTCGAAATGAAAGACGATTCGAAACTCCAGCTGTTCGGAAGCGAAAAACAGCTTTCCAATTTGCTGATGGACGACTTGCATTTGATTGAAAAAGGGTTGACGCCGTTGAAGAACGAGAGCGACGTGAAAAGGGGGAGCATAGACATTCTCGCCGAGGACGCGGCAGGAAACCTCGTGGCGATAGAGTTGAAGCGCCGCAGCGCCGGGCTCGACGCCGTAACGCAATTGAAACGGTACGTGGAACAACTGCAAAAACGCAAGGGAAAGAGGGTGAGGGGGATATTATGCGCCCCTGAAATCACGGAAAACGCGTTGAAAATGCTTGCGGGCGAGGGATTCGAGTTTTTCAAACTGGATTACGAAATCGAAAATCCGAGCGCGAAAATAAAAGGCCTGCAGAAAAAGCAGAAGAGCCTGGAAGAGTTTTAATCCCCCTATTTTTCCATCGTTTCCAAAAGCCTTGCCACTAGCTTTTCAACCTGCTCTCCGATTCTCTTGTCGTTCAGCATTCCCTTTTCATCAAAAACCTCTTCCGCGTTCGAAACCATGACTTCCGGCTGCGGCAAAACGTTGTTGTCCAAATACGACAATACGGGCTTCAAGTCCCTCTGCGCCCTCACGCTTCCAAACCTTCCAGTCGACGCGCCGAGAACGGCAATCGTTTTTCCCTTTAAAACCTTTGGAGGGCGCGAAAGCCAGTCAATAGCGTTTTTCAACACGCCTGAGTAAGAGTGATTGTATTCCGGCGTGGCGATGATCAACCCGTCCGCGTTTTCAACGGCCCTTCTGAGTTTCACGACTTCCTTCGGATAGCCTTTGTCCTCGACGTCCTGGTTGTAAACGGGAATGGCGTTCAAGTCGAAAATTTCCGTTTTTGCCCCGCCTTCCTTTGCCTTTCCTACCGCCATTCTCAACAGCATGCGGTTGAAGGATTTTTTCCTCAAGCTTCCGGCCAAACCCAAGATTTTAACCATTTTTCGCTTCACGAGCGGATTAGGCTTTAACTGGTAAAATAACTTTTGCTTGAACGTTTGAATGAACGCGCGCGTGTGCTCAAACGCCCAAAATCGGGCTGAGCGCGAAATAAGCTGCAGCCCCTACTATTGCGGTTACGGGAATGGTTAAAACCCACGCCCAGATGATGTTTCTAGCCACGCTCCACCTTACGGAAGAAATCCTTTTAGACGTCCCGACGCCCATTATCGCGCCGGAAATCACGTGCGTCGTGCTCACGGGAATGCCGAACATGGAGCTTCCTATTATCACTCCGGCTCCGGCAGTCTCCGCGCAAAACCCGTTTACGGGGCGCAAGCGGGTGATGTTTATTCCCATGGTTTTGATCACCCTCCACCCGCCTGCAAGCGTTCCGATCGCTATAGTGGTGTGGGACAAGATGATTACCCACCACGGGACGGCGAACTGCGTTCCCAAAAACCCTCCGGAAAACAAGAGAAGCGTGATTACTCCCATGGTTTTCTGCGCGTCGTTCGTCCCGTGCCCCAGGCTGTAAATGCTCATGGACAGAAGCTGGAGTTTCCTGAAATACCCGTTCACCCTGTCGGGCGCCTGGGTTTTTGGCAGGGGCAAGACTATAATGGAAAAAAAAAACGCGAAAAGCAATCCCAACAACGGAGCGATGAAAATGAACAAGAGCGTCGTAGAAAAACCGCTCCACAACAGAACGCCGAAACCGTTTGCGGCGATGGCCGAGCCAGCCACCCCGCCTATCAGCGAATGGCTTGCGGAAATGGGAAGCCCTTTCCACGATGCGCCGTACACCCACGTTATCGCGCCCACCAATCCGAAAATCACGACAGGAACGCTGACCATGTTCGCGTTGACGATTCCCTTTCCGACGGTCGCCGCAACTGCGGTGGAAAAGACGAACGCGGCGACGAAGTTGAAAAAGGCGGAAAGCAAAACCGCTGTCTTCAGGCTCAAGACGCGCGTGGCTACCACGGTGGAAACGGCGTTCGCCGCGTCGTTCCAGCCGTTTCCGAAATCGAACGCCAGAGCGAGGAAAATGCCGAAACCGACGAGAATGCTGGTTTCAAGCATGCTTTATCACGATGCTTTCGAGGGTAATCGCAACCCGCTGGTTCTTGTCCGTGAGTATTTCAAGCGTTTCGTACAAGTCCTTCAGCTTGATGACTTCAAGCGGGGGCATCGAGTCCGAGAAAAGCGAGGAAATCGCCTTCCTGTGCACGACATCCGCCTCGTCCTCCAGCTCCAAAACCTCGTTCCTCTGTTCTTCGATCGAGCCGTTCGACTCCATCTTCCCTATCGCTTCGGTGATGCACTCCATTTGTTTTACTGCTATCTCCATCTGATTGAGCATGAAAGAATCGATGTTTTTCACGTTGTAATAAGTTATTTTCTTGCTCAGGCTGTCGATCAAATCCGCCTGGTCGTCTATCAACTGCGACAACTCGTGGATATCCTCCCTGTCGATGGGAGTGATGAACGTCTTGTAAAGCTCGTGGCTTATTTCATGCGTGATCTCGTCGCCACGGTTTTCAATCTCGTGGATCTTGTCGGAATGCAAAACCACCTGCTTTTCGTCGAGAGAAGAAAAGTCTTTCATCAGCTCTTGAAGCTTTCTTGCGGCGAGGAGGGAGTTTTGAGACGCTTTCAGCAAAAGCTCGTAAAACTTTTTTTCCTTGGGAAGAAAGAAATTGATTATCCTTTTAACCACGTCAACCCCACCTTTAATGCTTTCAGCTTGCAAAATTAAAAAACGATGTTTTTGCCTTCCAAAACCCCGTTTCACCGCAGTCCGAAAAGCCTTCCGCCGTAGAGGGGGGAAAAGACTTTTTTCACAGGCTCCAGCCCTTTCAACAGCCTTTCCTGGTGGTACTTCAAGTGTTTCACCGCGCTGTTTTTGGTGAGCGACTTGAACAAATCGATTTCGTCCTTCACCAGCCTCGGCATCAAAAAGTTTTTGCGCACTTTCTCGATCGCGTTCCTTCCCAACTCCCGCGCTTTCGACTCGTGAGTCAAGAGATAGTGTATACGGTCTGCGCACTCCTGCACCCCGTCGGCCAGATACCCGTTCACGCCGTTGTCTATCTGCAGCGGAATTCCGCCCACCCTGGACCCGACAACCGGAGTTCCCTTCCACATCGCTTCGGAAACCGTAAGCCCGAAGCCCTCGCGCACCGATTTTTGCACGACCACGCTTGCCCTCGTCTGCAGCGCGTTCACCAGCAGGTCGCTTTGGACCGTAATCAGGGTCACGTCGTCGTTCTTCCTCGCCTGTTCGTAAACCTTTTGGAAAACCTTGTCCCCCTCCGGGTCGTCGGAAGCCATCGATCCGATGAGCACGAGCTTACACCTGGTTTTTTTCCTCACCCGCCTGAACGCTTCCAAAACCCCGAGCGGGTCTTTCCACGGGTCGAAGCGCGAAACCTGGACTATCAGGGGAACGCCGTCCCCGCCGTCAATGCCGTTCTTCTTCAACTCCCTTTCAACTTGAGCGTCCGAAAGCTTTCGGTTCTTGTCGGAAAGAGGGTCTATGGCCGGGGTGATGTAGTGGTGGGGCTTGTTCAACTGGGTTTTGTAACGCCTCGCGGAAACCACTATCGCGTCGTAATCCCTAAGCATTTCCTTCAAGTAACCCCACGTTTTTCGGTTCGGACTGCTCAAGTCTATGTGGCACCTCCAAACCCACGGCTGTTTCTTCTGGAATTCCAACAGCTTCAAAAACGCGGGCAGCGGCTTGAAAAAAGACGGGGATTCACGCGAAAAGTGCTTGATCAAACCGCAAGGCTGCGGGTCGTCTACGACCACGAGGTCGTACCAGTCCAAATTCGTGAATTCCGCGTTGCTCGCTATCGTTTCCTCGTAGCACTCGACGTCCGCCTTGGAGAGCGGAATTCCTTTCCCCTGCAGGGAATTGTGGATTTTTTTCGTTACGGAAAAAAACTCTTTGCTTCCCTTCAGCAAGCGCCATTCTGTTGCAAGTCCAGCGTCGTTCAGCAGAGGGACGTAGGAGTTGAGCATTTCCGCAACCCCGCCCCCGTAGTAAGTCGAATTGACGTGCACCATCGACTTGCCGTCCAGCCTGCTTGCAGAATCGTAAAGCGATTCGACGTAATCGTCACCCACGAATTGAGCGTAATCTTTCAGCCTGTTCATGAAAACCCGTTCTCCATACGCTATGCTGAAAGGCTCGTTTCCAGAAAAACCGCCAGTTTTCCGCGCGGAATCCTTTCAACCCCCTTATTGCAGTAAACCTCGCGTGATTTTATTAGTGCCCCCCTGAAGTTTTTGAACCTCTTTAGCGTCGAGATGGCTTTGCAGTCCTCCGTGTCGTCTCCGACGAAAACAACCTTCCTGCGCTGGTTTTCCCTAACCATGCTCTCTAGAACGCCTGTTTTGGTGAGAGCGTTTTCAGGAAGGAACTCCACCGCCTTCCTTCCGTCCACGATTTTCGTTTTACCCCCGGCCAAGGAAAAAATTTTTTTCAACGCCAACGAAAGTTTTTTCGCGTCTTTTTTCGCGGTTCGGCGGTAGTGGATGGCGAAGCCGCACGGCTTTTTTTCCACAAACGCGCCTTTCACGCTCCTTATTTCCTTTTCAGCCTTTTCCTCCAGCCTTTTCAACATTGCGGGTTTCCCCCTCCCTTCGTTGCCGTGCAAACCAACGATTTTTATTTTGCCCGGGTCCAGCCGCTTTCTCACGAACGAAGACGGCCTGCCCGTCAAAATGACGGTTTCGGCGATTTCCACCAGCCTGGAAAGCATTCTCTTTTCCGCAAGCCCTACCTTGGCTCTTTCAGGGTATGCCGTTATGCAGGCTATCGTCCCGTCGAAATCCAGCACTGCCAACGGCTTTACCCTCATCCTTTTCTCCTCAACACTTTTTCTATTTCCGACACGAACTTCGAAGCCCAGTGGAAAACGTCGTTGGTCCTGACTTCCTCGCGCATTTTTTCCATTCTGGCGTTGCGCTCGTTCCTGTCCATTTTCAACGCGCTTTCCATAGCGCTTGCGATGTCGGAAAGGGAATAGGGGTTGACGAGAAGAGAGCCGTTCAGCTCTAGGGCGGCGCCAGTAAACTTGCTCAAAACCAGGGCCCCGTCTTCGGAAGCGGAAACGTACTCCTTGCACACGAGGTTCATGCCGTCGTGAAGTGAATTCACCATGCAAAAGCTTGCGGCGGAGTACAACGCGAGAATTTCCTCGTAGTCCGCGAATTCGTTGAGGAAAACCACGGGCTTCCACTTTCCGTCCGAATGCTCCCAATTCACGTCTTCCGCCGCTTCAGCAGCCTCTTTAGCCGCCTGCTGGTATTCCTGGATGTGCAACCGCGTTGGCGAGGCAATCTGCAATAAAGTGAATTTGCCCTTGTACTCCCCATTTTTCTTGAGCAGGAAATCCACTGCAAGAATCTTTTCCCTTATCCCTTTCGTGTAATCCATTCGGTCGACTCCTATCGCGAAAGCGCCTTTCTTCACCCCGTACTTCTTCAAAACCGCGTTCGCTTCCTCTGCGGACATTCCCTTGACTTTTTCCCTGATGCCGTCGTAATCCACGCTGATGGGGCTGCTGGTCACTTCCGTAATGCTGCCCTGGTATTGGATGGAAAACGATGCCCGGTCCACCTTGCTTTCCAGCGACGAATCGACGGAGTTGAGAAAGTTGGCAGCATAGTACTGCGTGTGAAAACCGATGATGTCGTAAGCCAACAGCGATTCGAGAAACTCGTCAGCCCACGGGAAAACCTTGAACGCGCTTGCTGAAGGCCACGGAATGTGCCAGAAAAACGCGGTTGTGACTTTCGGCTTGAGTTTTTTCAGGAAACCCGCCACCAACGCCAGCTGGTAGTCGTTAATCCAAACCACGTCGTCATCCCCGCAAACTTCGGCTATAGCCGAAGCCATTTGCCTGTTGGCCTGCTTGTACGCTTCCCACTCTTCATCCACGAACGCGGGGCGTATGAACACCATGTGCGACAAAGGCCATATGGCGCCGTTGCACGCGTTCAAAAACCCGTCTTCAAGGCCTTTTTCGAGGAAAACGCGCTTGAGAGTGTAACCCCCCTCGCGCGTTTCGACTTTAAACTCGTTCTTCGCGTTCACCGCTTCCCTGTCCGCCTCTCCCGAACCGAACGCGACCCAGCTTCCCTTCAAAGCCTTCATCAACGGGTCCAAAGCAGTGACGACTCCGCCGGAGTTTTTCTTCAAAACGATTTCGTCTCCCTCGTAGGAATGCGCGTACGGCTCCCTGGCTGAAGCTACGACAAGGCTGCGGCCCGAGAGTTTCGACGCTATGGCGTCGATGAATTCTTTTTTCACTTCAAAACCCCTCCTCTGAATAAATAACTTTTCGGGAGGTTAAATGCCTTTCCCGCTTTTCGTCAATCGTGGAAGGGAAAGTCGTGGATAAGAGAAGAAAGTGCAGGGGATTTAGAAACAAACTAGAGTCTGCGGCGTTTTACTTTTTCTTGTAGCCGAAGATTTTGTCGTATTTCTTGTGGTCTACAAGGTCTAGCACGTCGAGCCAAATCGTAATAATTTCAATTTCTGTTTGTTCGCTTTGGGGTTGTTTGAGCGTGTACACCAGTCTCCAATAGGCCGCCAAGTCCACCTTCCACAGGTTCGTGACCTCATATTCAAGCTGGTATTTGCGCGGGATAAGCTTTCTTGGGATTTGAGTTCCGTAATCGTAGTTAGCTTTGAGCAAGACAATCTTCGAATCTATAGACTTGAGGAGCGTCTGGTGGAAAGAGCTCGCAATGCCTTTTTCGTGCTCTTTCCTTACGGCTTCCTGAAGTTCTAGGTACTCATCTTTGGCTTCGCCGAGTAGCTTTACGCTCACTCGCTTTTCAATCATAGCAGTTTACACTTCCAGTCCCTGCTCTTCTGCCTTGGCTAGTTTCTTGCTGGGGTTGAACGTCCAAACAAA
Source organism: Microcaldota archaeon (assembly GCA_964408425.1). Lineage (GTDB taxonomy): Archaea > Micrarchaeota > Micrarchaeia > Norongarragalinales > Norongarragalinaceae > UBA10210. The sequence goes on along the minus strand of CAYOZI010000002.1, from coordinate 16,590 downwards.
GCCCTTTTTGGTTTCCAACACCATGCCACGTTTTTCCAAGTAATCCAAGGCAACATTCAACGTCGAGCGCATTGGCTTAGTGGGCAATCTAGCGATAATCTGGTTCCTGCTTACTGCAGTATCCGCCTTTTTTACAACTTCTTCGACGGCCATAACCGTTTTTAAAGTAGGGTAATGCACAACTTCGATTTGCACTTGGCTTCTCACATTCAACACCCCTAATAAGTTTATACCCTGATGAGTATATATATACGTATTTCTCTTAGATGAAGACCCTATTATTATTCTAGAGTCTGAAAAGTGCAGGGGGAGGGATTTGAACCCCCGAACTCCTAAGAGAATAGCTCGCTCAGACAATTCGCTTTTCCTTTTTTATTTTCCAGTTTTTCTTTCTGGTTGAGTTCTTTCTTTTCCTAAAAGAAAGAAGTCACTTGAGGCTATCGCGGTTGACCAGGCTTCGCTACCCCTGCGTGTGAATAATTTGCGCAAACTAAGTTTATTAAAGATTCCCTGCAGTGGACTTTACGGTGGGTTTTGGAAAATGAATGTTTTGGTGACGGGCGCGACGGGTCATGTCGGAAGGCACGTTATTCCCGCGTTGTTGGAAAAAGGGCATACTGTACGCGTAGTCGTAAGGAATGCGGAAGAGGTTAGGGAGGCGTTCAAAGACGCCCCGCTCGAAATAATGGTTTTGGACTTGGCGGAAGGGGAACAGCCTGCTTTCGACTCCATTGCGGAAGGAATAGACGCGGTCGTGCACTTGGCGGCGGTCATAGACGAACGCGCGCCGAGGCAAACGATTCTCGCAGTAAACGTGGATGCGACGAGAAAACTGGCGTTGGCCTGCGCGAAAAACCCTTCTTTCAAAAGATTCGTTTTCATTTCCTCCTCGGCATTGTTCCACAACCCCAAGAAACTTCCCGTTGAAGAGGATGATGCTCCCTGTCCGGAAAACGCTTACGGCGAAAGCAAGCTTCAAGCCGAAATCGAATTGAAAAAAACCGGCGTTCCTTTCGTTATTCTGCGCCCTCCCGTCGTTTACGGCTTGGGCTTCGAAAAAATCCTTTCGCCGCTTGTAAAAGCGATTCGCAAAGGCCGCCTTCCCATAATCGGGGACGGGAAAACGCGTTTTGCGGTAGTGCACGTGGATGACTTGGCGCATGCGGTCATCCTCGCTTTGGAAAAGAAAGAGGCGGTTGGCGAAACGTTCAACATAAGCGGGGAGGCGCTGACGCAGAGGGAGGGGATAGAGGCTGTG
>CAYOZI010000002.1:9261-15297 GCA_964408425.1 Microcaldota archaeon | reverse complement strand
CTTTTACGAGTTGAAACGAAAATTCTTCGGAGGCTCCATAGCCGTTTCGAGGGACAGCGTGAGAAGGTTTACAGTAGACCGAGTTTTCTCCACGAAAAAAGCGGAAACGATCCTGGGGTGGAAGGCGAGGGTAAAGCCGCGCGACGGGTTGAGTGAGTTGATAGCCTCGATGCTTACGGAAAGGCAGTAAGGGCGTTTTCACCTGGCTCGGCGTGAAATGACAATTTAAAAACAACCTTTGCGTTATCCAATCTCCAATTCTCCTTCGGCAGTGGTGTGAATAATGCTCTTTCAAATAACTTGGACGAACGCGGCGATTTCCCTGGGGATAATCGTAGTGTCGGTGATTATTGCCGACGTGCTGCTAGTCTTGTTCGAAAAGCTGTTCAGAAAACTAACAACCAGGACTAAAACCACTCTCGACGACTTCCTGTTCGAGCACTTGCGCTCTCCGTTCCGGGCTTTCCTGCTGGTTTTCGGGGTTTACGCGGCACTGTCGTTCTCGTTCCCCGAATTTTCGTTTCTGGAACGAGAGTTGCAAGACTGGCTTTTCCTGGTTTTGATTCTCGTAGCCGGATACGCGGGCGGGGCTGTCGTCGACGGGTTTTTCAAGTGGTACTCTTCCGAAAGCGACGAGACTAATTTAAAGCGGAAGGTTTCGATAAGCAAAAACATCTTTCCTCTCGCGCGCAAGCTTTCCAAAATCGGCGTTTACAGCGTTGCAGTCTTGATAGTTTTAAGCGAGTTGGGCGTGGAAATAGGGCCTTTGCTCGCAGGATTGGGAATCGCCGGCTTGGCGGTGGCATTGGCTTTGCAGAGCGTTCTCGCCAACTTTTTCGCCGGATTGTACATCCTTTCAGACAAGCCCATCCGCGTTGGCGACAGGATTTCGCTGGATTCGGAAGCGGGGTTGACGGGAAACGTGGAGCAGATAGGCTGGAGGTCGACGCGCATATTATCCCCCGGAAACGTCACTTACGTCATTCCCAATGACAAAATAGCGAATTCCGTCATAGTGAACTACGACTTGCTGCCCGGCGGGGGAAGAAGCGTGGTGATACCCGTGGGAGTGTCTTACGATTCGGAAGTTGCTAAAGTCGAGAAAGCGCTGAGGGAGGCGGACGAGGATTTGAAAAAGAAAAACCCCGCCGTAGTGAAAGAATTCGAGCCGATAATCCGCTTCAACGGCTTCGGCGATTCGGCTTTGAACTACCTCTATATTTTCCAGACGAAAACCTACGCCGACCGGTTCCAGGCGATCAACGAAGCTCACGGCTTGGTTTTGGAAAAATTCCGAAAGCACGGCATTGACATTCCGTTCCCCATCCGCACGGTTTACATGCGCGGGGAAAAAACGAAAAAACGCTGAAAAAACGCGTTTGGACTTTTTTTTTCAACCGCCTTCCTGAACAAACCGAAAACCCTATTTAACCGTTGAAACTGGTTTTCTTCTAATGGCCCAAACTTCCGACGACTCCAAAGTGGTCTTGGACTCCAGCTCCTTCAAAGCCCTGGCGAGCGAAAAGAGGGTTTTAATCCTCAAGGAACTGGACAAGAAACGCAGCACGGCGAGCGAAATAGCGAAAGCCATCGGGATTTCAGTGCAGGCGGCGAGCGAGCATCTTGAAAATTTGAGGATAGCGGGTTTGGTGGAGCGCGCAGATGAAGGGAGAAAATGGGTTTATTTTGCTTTAACGGAAAAAGGGCAGGCCGTACTGCATCCGGACCAGGGAAAGAGGCTTTGGGTTTTGCTTTCGCTTTTTGCAGTGGTAATCGCGTCGGCAGGCGCGTTGGTAGTGCTTCAAGGGGGCTTTTTCCCCCAGCCTTTTTCTTCAACGCCTAAAGCCGTTCAAGATTCTCAAGGGCCGGAAATAGCCGCCGCGCTTCCTCCAGAGCCTTTGGAGGAACAGCCAAAAATCTTGGCTGTCCAGCCTTCGAACGAAACGAATTCCACAAACTCCTCTTTTGAATAGCGTTTTTAATTATCCTGAAGCCCATATAACCCCTATCATGAAGTTCGTCTTCAGGACTTTGCTCGAATACAAGGAAATGCCCGCCGCAGTAATGGCGCGGAAAGTCGCGGAGATTTTGAAGAACCGCGGGCATTCAGTGAGGATAATCGAAACGCCGAAGGAATTGCGTTCGGAAAGACTCTACCTGCTTCCCAAACCCGAAAAACCGGCCGACCCGAAGTTCGTCAAGGCCGTAACTGGGTTTTTGGACAAGAGTGCGGATTACGGCGAAAGCCTGCACAAGCTCGGCAGGAAGGACGAGCACATAATCGATTTTCACAATTCCTCCACCGACGTGTTCTACCCGCCGGAAAAAAGGCGGTTGCACGAGTATCCCGCCTCGTTTTACCGCCACAAGCTCATGGCCGGGGTTTGCGACAGTCCCATAAGCTTTCTGCTTCACGAGGAAACTTCAGACCGGCTGGAGGAAGGGAAAAAGCCGAAGCGGCTCGTCGCCACGCTCGAACTCCCGGCAGTGGCGCGCGAAGCCCACCTGAACACAGTGAAAAAACGCGAGGCTTTCCTGGACCTCGTGCCTCCCTCGGTTCCGGACTTGAACCTAGACCATTTCATGCTGATGTTCGACTACCACCGAAAGATACGGCGCAATTTTTTCACCAGCGATTCGGAGAAAGCCGGTTTGTTGAGCGGCGAGTTTGCAAGGAAAATCGCGGACGAGCTGGAAAAAGCGGCCGCGGCGCCGCACGAACTAAAAACGGTTCCGGACGCGGTGCTGGAAGAGCTCGACATCGCTTCGGAATTGCGCGACAAGCCGTTTCTGGCCGAGCCGGGTTCCGTCAAATCCGTTTTCGACTCCCTCTCGAAAGCGAAAAGGGAATTGGCTGAATTCAGGGCGTATTACAAAACGCAAGCCGGGCGTTTTCCCGATTCGAAGGAAGAGCGGGCGGAGTTCATGAAAAAACTCAAGAAGCTCAACGCCAAGCAGGAGGAATTGCTTCGGGCAGCAGACGAGGCGAAACAAACGGCTGAAACCGCGGCGCGAGTTCACTCCTATTTCAAGAAAGCCGGCGGAAGCCCGAAAGCGCTTTTGCAAAAATACGGCTTGCAACCGCATTTTTACAAGCCTTGACGGAAATGGCGTTTTGCAGGGCTTTTTTTATTCCAAGACAGGCTTGTCTTATTCATGATAGCCGAACTGATTTTGCTTTTGGTTTCACTCATAGTGCTAGCCCGCGCTTCGGAATTGGTGGTTGACAATTCGCTTGAAATAGCGAATTACTTCCGCGTGAGCGAACTGGTCGTGGGCTTCCTGTTGGTGAGCGTAGCCACTTCCCTGCCGGAACTGTCCATCGCAATAACCTCGGTTTTCGAAAACGCTTCTCTCGTTTCAGCCGGAAACGTTCTCGGGGCGAATATAGCCGACATTACGCTGGTTTTAGGAGCGGCGGCACTGGCTTCGCAATTCAAGATTTCGGAAGGCGACGCTTGGAAATCCGCCAACCTCCTGGTTCTCGCCGCCCTCGCGCCTTTCTTGCTCTTGTTCTTCCCCGGCTTCTGGACTTCTGTATTGCTGCTGGCGATTTTCGCCGCTTACGCGGTTCTGGCTTTGAAACAGCGTTCCGACAAAACCAAGCAAACCGTTTCGAAAAACAAAGCGTGGCTTGCAGCGTTGTTTTTCGCCTTCGGAATAATCCTTCTCTTGGTTTCGGCGGATTTCGCCGTGAAATCCGCGGTTTTCCTGGCTTCCCTGCTCGGGGTTTCAAGCGTGATCGTGGGCGCAACCATCATTTCGATAGGAACTACACTTCCCGAATTGATGGTAAACCTACAATCCGTGCGGAAGAGAAACTACTCTCTGGCAATTGGAAATTCAGTTGGCTCTACCGTAGTAAATTCAACGCTCGTCCTGGGCCTGGCTTCTTTCTCCAAGCCTTTGCTCAATTCAAACTTCCTTTTTCTGGCAATACTGTTTCTGGTGGCGGCAGGATTGGTAGCGGGGTTGCTGCAAACGAGGTTTTTGGACAAGAAGAAAGGCGTCGTGCTTTTGGCTGCATACGTTATTTTCCTGGCTGCCATGCTCGCTTTCGAAGGAATCTTTTGAGTTGTAAAAAATGAAGATAGCGGTTTTGGGGGGAAGCTTCAATCCGCCGCACTACGGGCACTTGATGGTCGCAAGCGAAGTGCTGAAGCGGGGTTTCGACGAGGTTTGGCTCATGCCTTGCTTCAAGCACGCGGAGGAAAAGCCGGAAATCCCTGCGAAGCACAGGCTGGCAATGGCGCGAATCGCCGTCAAAACCCTGAAAAACAAGAGGATTAAGGCGAGCGGCTTGGAAATCCGTTTTTTGAGAAAGAAGAACTACACTGCCGACACGGCTTGGTTTTTGAAAAAACGCTTTCCCCGGCACGAGTTTTCCTGGATTTTCGGGGCTGAGCTCTTGAAGGATTTTCCAATGTGGGGAAAATGGAATAAATTGAAAAAAGCCCTTCCTCTCGTCATCTACCCGCGCCCCGGATTCAAAAAGCCTTCAAAAAGATTCTTGGAATCGCTGGAAGCGACACTGGTTTTCCTTCCATCGACCGTTAAAAAATCGGGCATTTCCTCGACGAAAGTCAGGAAACTGCTGGTGGAGAAGAACACGCGGGTAAAAAAACTCGTTCCACCACAAGTGTTCTCTTACATAAGGAAAAAAGGTTTGTACGGATGGAAGGATTGAAGTTCATAGCGGGCCAAGCTGCAGCGGTCGTTGGAAAAAACCTGATTATTTCCGATTCGCACGTGGGCGTGGAATTGGAGCTGGAAGCGAAGGGAATAAGCGTTTCCAACTTTGAGCTCGAGGCGAAAAAACTCAATTCACTGCTTAAGCAAACAAAATGCAACCGCATTATCGTTCTGGGCGATTTCAAGCACGATTTCTACGGGTTGAAGAACAAGGAATTCTGGGTTTTAAAGAAATTTTTGAAGCTCTTGAAGTGCAAAAACATTCTCGTCATAAAAGGCAATCACGATTCGCAGTTGGAAGAGTTTAAAGAAGTGAAGGTAATTGAAGCGAAGGGTATGTTGATCGAGGAAAAAGGAGTGAAGTACGGGCTGTTCCACGGGCATGCCTTGCCTTCAACGGAAATTTTGGAAAACGCGGACGTTTTCCTTCTCGGAAACATGCATCCTCTAGTGGAGATAAGCGAGGGGAAGGGTGGAGAACGGTTTTCCTACCGCACTCCGGTCTGGATGATGGGGAAAACCAAGGAAAACAGGAAAATAGGCTTGAGGGGAGGCAAAAAATGGGTTTTGTTCCCCGCTTTCGGCTCTCTCGCGGGCGGCATGGCGGTAAACCGAGAGAAAAACCTGGGGCCGTTCCTGAAAACTGAAAACGCTGATTTGCCCTACGCGCAGGTTTTCCTCTTGTCCGGCCAAAAGCTCGGCGTGCTGAAAAACCTTTGACTATACTAAAAAGAGGGTTTTTTAACCGTTTTTCACAAATTAATTCCGCTCGTTTTGCGTTTTTGGATTCAGGGGTGTTTAAAATGGGTCATCGTGGGAGAGAGACTCTCGTAAGGTGTGAAAAGTGCGGCCGCCAGGTGCGAAGGGATAAAGCGGTTTCCATTGAAAAGCCGATTTTCACCAATCCTCTGGAGAGGAAGGACGTTTATTCCGAGACTTACAACCGCGTTTTGACGCGAGAAGTTACGTACTGCATTTCCTGCGGAAAGCACGGAAGGATATTCCAGAAGAAGGCGGAGCAATTGCAGAGGGCGAAGGAACGCCAGCAGTCAGACCGCTTCAGGGGAGTAAGGCCGAATTACGGGTACAAGCCCTCCAAGCCAGCCCAGCCCGCTATCCAGACGCAGCAGCCTGCCGCTTCGGAAAAGGCGGAGTCTTCATCCGAATCGGGCGAAGGGCAGCCGGCTTAAAACGCCCTTTTTATTTTCTTTCAGGCTTAATCTTTTTTACAGTCAGGGCCCGTAGTCGAAAAAACTTCCGCATTCATTTGTGGCAGTTTCGACATTGGTAAGACGTCACCTTCACACGGTGAAGATTCGGAGTCCGATTCTCCGCGGGCCCACT
>CAYOZI010000002.1:0-9161 GCA_964408425.1 Microcaldota archaeon | reverse complement strand
ACGGGCGGAAACCCTTCCGAAACCTTCTTCCCGTGGCTGGAAAAAGAATTGGAGAAAGACGGTTTTGTCGTTACGATCCCACAGTTTCCCACCCCGCTGGGGCAAAATGTGGACACTTGGCTGAATGTGGCAAAGCCTTACTTGAAGGATTTTGACGAAGACACGGTGATAATGGGACGGAGCATTGGCGGTCCGATGGTGCTAAGGGTTTTGGAGCAGATAGACGTGAAAATCAAAGGAGCTTTTATCGTCGCCGGGTTTTGTTCGGATATAAAAAATCCTCTTTTCACTCCTTTGATCGCGAGTTTCGTGAAAAAACCGTTCGACTGGAAAAAAATAATCGAAAACTGCGGAAAGTTTTTTGTCTACCAGAGCGACAACGACCCGTACATTCCCGTGGAGAAAGGTCGGGAACTGGCGGAAAAGCTGGGAACGAAAATGATGCTAGTGCACAATGCGGAGCATTTCGGGCTTTCCGCTGAATACGTGAAATTCCCGATGCTTTTGAAAGACATTAAAAGCGTTTTCTGATTTTTCATCCGTTGTAATGCTTGGCCGCGCGCTTGGCTTTTGAAAACGCCTGGAAAATCTCGTTTTCCGAAGTTCCTTTGGTCGGCGTGGAGAGGGAATAAGAAACGACGTTGCCCTCGTGAACCTTCGCTTCCTCGACCAGGTTGCGTTCGACCAGCCATTTCAACGCGCTTTCGAATTCAGTGGGCTGGAACCTCATTTTGACTTTAGTCATCAAAACTCGGGTGGTGTTTTTCTTCAGTTTCGCCTTGCTCAAGTAATGCCCGCCGTAGTGAACCCCCTTTCCGAACCACAATTCCTCGAGTATGGCGTGAACCACGTGCGGATTGACCCTGGGATCGCTTTCCCTCACCCAAGGCGCTACGACCGTTTTTCTTATTTCCGCCATCCGATCGTCGTGCGTTTTTTCCTTCTCTTCACGCCCGCCGTTTTCAACAGCCTGGAAATTGTTGTGTTTGGAACGCCTTCGTTTTTGGTCAGGCTCTGCAATCTCCTCGCCGAAACCATGCTGCCCTGTTTCGCCAAGCTTTTTAGCTGAAAACCTGTCGACCAGCCCGTGCAAGTGGTTGAAAAGAAGATCGTCATCGACGATCGCATGAAGAAGCTTATCGGCATTTTCTCCGGAAGCGTGTTTCGCTATGGCCGCCGGGTTTTTGGTGATTTCACTCACGTGTCTGGCGGGCAAGGCGTTTTCCACCGCCCTCGCCAGCAGAAAGTTTTTCTCGTGCTTTGCGACGGAATCCAGCGCCTGGTGCAATCGCACTATTCTTTTTACCTTCTCCTCGTCTCCCGGGTGGTCGCGTGAAAGGGAAATAACGTTTTCCAGCGGGTACGATTGAAGCGAGTCTGCAAACTTCAGCAAACCCGTTCCGGGCATGGGGCTTCCCGAAGTTGCCGCAGTTCTCGCGGTTTGCTCTCTCACCCCGCGCTTGACCAGCATCCACGTTTTCCTCAACGAATTCTCGTCCAGCCGCGCGTTTCTGGCTAGAAAATCGTAAGGCGCGTCTCGAAGGAACGGGCGTTTGCCCAGCCTGAAAAGGGAGACGTAGTCTTTCGCGTTAGTTTTCACGCCTTGCTTGAGCATTTCCAAAAACGCGTTTTCAAAACCGTCCCATTCCTTTTCCTCCAACTCTATTTTCGAGATTTCCTTCAGCGCTTCCTCGGGGTTCAGCCTGCCTTTTTCAGCGCTCGCGACGAATTGCCTGGTGAAACGCAGCCTCCCGCCGCTCTTCAAAAACACGTTCAAAGCCGTTTCGACTTTCTTCCTATCCGTAAGCTCGTCGAAAAAAATCCTGATGTAACTGGGAGTGACGGCCAGAGTGCGCAAGACGGGCGGATTTTTCTTGAATTCAGGAATCCCCGCGTCCCTCAAGTAATCCCTGAATTCCGCGATTGTTTGAATGCTTATCCTGCCGTTAAACCGGTTCGTCCACGTTCGGATTCGGCTCTCATCATCAAAAAAATTAGACAAGTACTTTCTCAATTCCCTCCCGTCAACGTCGTACTCTTGGGAATAGTATTTGGCGTAAGTTTGCGCGAAAGCCTGCAGTTCCACCCTCCCGTGAAGAAGGCTGCCTTTCCCGCTAACCCTGTGGTTGAACTCGTTAATCGCGTTTCCAAACCAGTACAGCGGCTTGCCGCCGTTTCTCCTAATCAATTCTGCAACGTCCTTCCTTCCTTTTTCCAAGGCGTTGTCAAGAGTGAAACCTGCATTATGGTAGTTCAAAACGTGGTCTAACACCCCGCCGGTAAGGCGGGACAGGGTATCGACGTTGTCCAGCTTTCCTTTCCTGGTAAATTTAGACAGGGTTTCCTTGGCAAGTTTCAAAAGCCTGGTTTTCTCCGCTTCGCTCAAACGCCGGTCTTTCCAAATTTCGCGCTTCATAGTTTGTTCATACTCTACTCCGAACGGGCTGTTCCAGAAATCCTCGTGGTCGATAATGATCTTTCTGGGCCCTGTTTGGATGGTGCCGTAGCGCCCCGGTCTTTCCATAAACTAAAAATCCGCAGGCAAAAATTTAAAGCCCTTCTAAAAAAGGTTTTTTTACCCTTCCATGATTTTTTTTCAAGAGGGCGGTTATTTCCCGCGGTTTTTTGGCGATAGCGCCGGGTTTCGCCTTCCTTATCCTGGATTCGGGGCTCCACCCGAAAGCCACGCCTATGTTTTTCAACCCGTTAGCCTTCGCCCCCTCTATGTCGGCAGGCGTATCTCCGACCATGACTGCGTTTTGTTTTTTCACGCCGAGTTTTTTCAAGACGAACGCGATTTCCTCGACCTTGCTGCTTTTCTTCTTCCCTCCGATAATGAGTTTGAAATGTTTTTCCAACCCCGCTTTCCTCAAGCACTTTCTAATCAAACCGTCGGGAGTGGTGGATACTATAGAAAGAACGAATCCCTCCGACCTGAATTTTTCCAAAACCCTGCCGATGCCCTTAAAAGGCTTGGACTTGCCGTAGTCGAAAAACTCCCAGTACTTTCCTTCCGCTCGCCTCATTTCCTTTTTGGAAAAACCGCTTTTGAAGTAATTGTTCTCCCAGCGCGAGTCGTACCACTTTCTGAATCCGGCGTTGTTTTCGGGCGGGTAGTTTTTCCCGAAAAACTTGAAAACCCTTCTGTAAGCAAGGCTGTGCACTGCGACTGAATCCCAAATCACCCCGTCGAAATCGAAAATGACGAGTTTCTTCTCTTTCGCTTTCTTCATACTGGTTCTTTACTCGAAAAGGTTTTTTTAATGCGCGCGTGCAAAGTTTTCTTGTTGCTCCAATCGTCTAGCTCGGTCCAGGACGTCGGCTTCTCAAGCCGGCAACACGGGTTCGAATCCCGTTTGGAGCACTCCCGATTTTCATCTATTTAAACCCTTAAACAATTGTTTTTACGTGGAGGGGCGCTCGTGAAAACCCTTGTTTTAGCTTTTACCTTGTTTTTAGTTTCGCTTTTGTTAGCCGGTTGCCTAGGCGGAGGACCGCAGTCGACTCCAACCCCAACTTCCACGCCTACCCCCGTAGTTACGGCAACTCCCACGCCGACTGTCGCTTCCACCCCAACTCCGGCCGTCTATCCAGGTGGAAAGATTGAAGAGGCGGTTGAAAAAGCATTGGCTTGAAAAAACGACGTGGTTTGAATGAATTTCAAAATCTTGCTTGTTCTCCTGGCGCTGGTCGCAATAACCTTCCTGGCGGCAAACGCGAAATTAAATTTTTCCCCGCCCATCACCGCCCTGCTTTTCGACGGGGGCGAGCAGAAACTGGCGTATTCTTTTGACGACGTTGAAGTTTTGTACGCCGCAAAGTTTACCGTATCCGAAACCCCCTCGACAGCCAGGGCGTGGGCCGACCAGATAGCCGCGCCGGGCGAGGAAATCACGGTTACGTACGGAATCGTCATATTGAAAAATCGCGATAGTGAAGCTGAAGTTTCCCAGGAATCTGCGGCCACCGCCGTTTCGCAGGGATCCATGAAGGAAGAGTGGATTAAAGTCGAAGGCTCTCGCGGCTCCGAACGCATGCTGGAAAACGCATTATTAAACGAATTCGATTCGGCTCAACAAAACATTGTTGCGAGCAAGACCCAATTTTCTTCGCACAAGAAACTCGTCGGCTCGAGCATAGTGAAAGACTTTACCCAACCGATTCGCACGATTTACCTGTTCCGCCAGCTTTCTGGCGGTGAGTTGGTTGCAACGTACGTTTGCTTTAAATCAGACTCGTCGGACTTTTGGCAAGTAGCCCAATCGCGAGACTCTTGTTTTGTAACGAAAGACGTTTTGAAGGAAATCGGCGCCAGCACGGAAACCACCGGCCAGGTTCCGGTGAATGCAATTGCAGTCAAGAAACCGGAGTGTCCGGAAGACTTCGAGTGCTTGACTAAAGAAGTTGGGCCGGCGCGGGATTGCGTAGTGCTAGCTAGTTACGCGTGCGGGGGCGACGCCAATTCTTGCTTCAAATGCCAAGGCTCCGGCGCGTTTCCAACTCCGTCAACGACACCCACTCCCACTCCAACCCCCTCTCCGACTCCGCAATGCGTTTTCACCGGAACGGGATGTTGTTATGCTGATAATTTGAACACGTGCATGGCGCTTCCTCCAGACTCGTGCGGAACCGATTTGGTTGCTAACGTTACAGGTTGCTTAGGAGGCGGTTGCCAAGCGGCTTTTCAATGCATTCCTTCAGTAACACCCACCCCGTCTCCATCTCCATCACCTTCCCCTACTCCCACTCCATCCCCGCAGCCAGACTCTTGCTCTGACTCGGATAATGGCTTGGACTACTTTACCGGAGGGGCGACTTACGGCTTTGCGAACGGAGGATCCTACAACCACTCCGACGCTTGCCTTGACACCGTAGTCCTGCTTGAAAACTTTTGCTCGGGAACTGACGCTTTAGGCCAAGAGAAAAACTGTTCGGACTTCAACACCGAAAACCAGACGTACTCTTGCGTCACCGGAACTTGCAAGATTTCCTAACCGTCATGCAGTTAACGGCAGTTTTACCCGTTTGAACATTTCCCTTATTTTTTTCCTTCTGGGAACGTCAATCTTCCGCAGCCTTCCGCCGAGGCTGCTGAGCCAGTGCAGTTCCTTGGTGTGGTATTTCACTTGAATGGCCCGCTTGACTTCCTTTGGCGCAAGCCCGTGAATATCCTCGGCATGGTGGGATCCGATTATCGCCGCGTCAAGCCCTTCACGGAGTATTTTTTCAAGCATGAATTTGCTTCGCAACAATGTCATCAACTCTATATTGCGTTCCCGCTTCAACTCTTCTTTCGGATAGCGTTGTACGTACATTCCCCTCAATTGCCGGTCAAGCTGGCTTAGCCATAAGTCATGGTTTTCCTTCCAAATCCTAACCGCGGCTGTATTGCCTATCCGGCTGTCCAGCCTGGTCGTAATCCCGCCTTTAGCCTGAATGGCTTTAGAGTATCGGCTGAAAACGCTTTCATCCTCTGTTTCCTTGTCGGTCAACTCCAAACCGACTTTCATCCCCGGCTTTACGTTCTTTTCTATCCACTAAAGTAGCGGAAACGCCCGGACGATGGATTTCATCGATGACCGTTTGCAGGACTTCGGAGTCGACCTCGTGGGAAATTCCTATTATGGTAATTTTGCGTTTTTTAGGCTCAAAAAACCGTTTGAGAAATCCTGTCATGATTAGCCTTTACGATTTCCAGCCTTAAAGAATTTTCCGAGTGGACTTGCTTTTATTAACCGCCTTTTGCATAGTATATTAAGACTTTTTTTAGAGAATTGGTTTTAGAACATGCAATTGAAATTCAGCGAACCCGTTTCCAAAGCGCTGGCGGAAATCGGATTCCAAGAACTGACTGAAGTCCAGCACGCGGCGATTCCCTTCATTCTGCAGGGAGAGGATTTGATAGCGCAAGCGAGGACCGGAACCGGAAAAACCGCGGCTTTCGCCATTCCCATTCTTCACGACATTTCCACCAAGCCCCTGAAGCCCTTCGTTCAAGCCATTGTTTTGGTTCCGACGCGCGAACTGGCCATCCAGGTGGGCACCGACTTCAAGAAAATAGGGAAGTACTGCCCCGGACGGATTCTCGTCGCGTACGGGGGAACGGGGATAGAGCGGCAGATCGACCTTTTGCAACGGGGCGTTCAAATCGTCGTCGGAACGCCCGGAAGAATCATTGATTTGATAGACCACCGGGCTCTCGATCTTTCCAAAGTCCAGACGTTTGTTTTGGACGAGGCGGATGTTATGCTGGCCATGGGGTTTGTTCGGGACGTCGAGAAAATAATGTCTTACACCCCCCAGAAAAAACAGGTTTTGCTGTTTTGCGTAGACTTGCCTAGCGAAATCATGAGCTTGGCTCGAAAACACATGCGCTATCCGCAACACGTAAAGTTAATTTCGGAAGACAAGAGCGCCCAGGGCGTAAAGCAATCTTTCTATTTGGTACGGCCGGGAAGAAAGTTGAGCGCGTTGTTGTATTTGCTGAATGAAATAAAGCCGGAACGGGCTTTGATTTTCTGCCGGACAAAGAGAAGGGTTCAGGAATTGGCGCGGCAATTGAACCACAACGGCGTGAGGGGGGAGGGGTTGCACGGCGATTTGACCCAGCCTCAGCGCACTCGCATCATGCAGGCGTTCAAGGACGGGAAAAGCAACCTTCTTGTGGCTACGGACGTCGCTTCAAGGGGGATTCACGTTGAGAAAATATCCCACGTTTTCAACTACGAACTTCCGTACGACATAAACAATTACATCCACCGCATTGGAAGGACGGGGAGAATGCACGCGGTGGGAGAGGCGGTGACGCTTTGTTATTCCGACGAGCAAGGAACCCTTGGCCAGATAGAACGATTGATGGGCAAGACGCTCGAGGAAAAATTCCTGCCTGAAAACCTTCCCGCACCAAAAATGGACCATGCTTTTGAAGAGAGAAACAGGGGAGGGCGTAGTTTCGGAGGAGGCGGCAGGCGTTACGGCGGCGGTGGCGGAAGGCGTTTTGACGACAGGCGCGGTGGAGGAGCTGGAGGAGCAAGACGCAGGCCTTCCGGCGAGTACCAAGAACGCCGCGAGAGAAGCTCTTCGCCAACCCGGTTCACGCGCGCTTACTAGCTACCTCTCCTACTTTTTATTTCCAGGACGTGTTGCTTGTAATTTTTCTTTCGTTGGTGCTTGCGCCGACGTTCGTGAAGTTTGCCCAAGCCCAGGCGTAAGCGTGTTCGAAAAACTCGATGCTGGAGTTGAACGTCTGGGGGGTGGTGGATAGGGTGACGTGGGTTGAGCTTGAGTCGTTGATGAAAAAGTCTATTCCCGTGGGCATTGCGGAATCGATGAACACTTTCCAATCTTCAATCACGCTTCCCAGATTCTGCAAGTCGAAGAAAGACGTTCCGCTCAAACCACCGCCCGTCTGCCCTTCGCACGCGACGTTCTTCGCGTTGGGGTTGACGGTCGTGAAAAAACACTTGGCGCACTTGTCCGTGTGGTTTCCGTCGTAATAAACGTCGAACAGGTTGTTGGCGCCCGCGTCGCTGGAGTTTTGCGTGAGGTTTAACGCGCCGTAAGGCGACACGTAATCCTGGCCTCCGGGAATTGCAATCGCCCTCGTGGTAATGCTAGCGTCGGTTCCGCTGTCGAGAATTTCCCACCTGCCGTCAGTCCAATCCCAAACGTTCAACGTAGCTGTTCCAGTAGTCTTGTAAGTCCAATATACTGCTCCTTGCTCTCCGTTCACTCCCGTGAAATTATAGTAAACGTCGCCCGGTATCGGAGATCCTCCTGAAATGGCGTACGAGTTGCTGTCGTTCCAACCGCCGTCTACGGCCAATTGAGGGTCGCAAGCTTGAATTTCGTACCCTCCACAAGTTCCGTCAGCATCCACCGTTTCGTTGTAATAACGCGGGCGTACTCTCCCTTCACTGCCGTTTCCAACCGTGCAACCGGAAGAAGGGTAGAATAACGCGAAGGCGGTTTCGCTGTACGTAGTGTTGACGTTGAAGCTTCCGCTCGTCGGGTCGGAGCCGCTGGTAGCGCCCGTGGCGTTTGCAGTTGTAATGTCCGTCACAATCCAATCTGGGTTTCCGGTATTGAAACGATACGCGTAATAATCGCAGTTCGTGTCCGTCCGAGTTGAACCGTCTCCGGCAGGAATGACCGTGTTTCCGGTTATTTCAACCACCGGCAAGCCGTCCGAACCCGTGTATGACGCGCAACCGGTTCCAGTCCAAGAAGTTCCATTGTCTCCAGACCCGCAGTCGGTCAGCGAACCGATGAATTGGGAGCTGAGGGAAATGTGGTTTGCAGTCGTAAACGAGACGGGCGTGGCTCCGGAAGGCCCGTCGTTGCAATACCTTATTTCCGCCCGGTAAGCAGTTCCCGGCGAAGTGCTGTTGCACGTTTCCCCGCTTCCGATGTTATTCCCGAACGAACTGGAAACGTTGCACGCGAGAAAATCGTAAACCGCCGGGTCCACCGACCCGTTTCCTATGATGTCGGTCGGGTTTCTCCACAAGCGGAATTGCGCGACTTTCAACTCCGCAGGGTCCGCAGCCGCGGTAACGGTAACCTGCAGGCTGGTGTGAACGTCGTCCCTGCCGATGTTGGCGCGCGTGTCGTTTCCGTAAAACATGTTTAGCGTAAGCGTTCCTCCTGTTGAGCCCACGTGGATTTCCCTGTCGTAAACGCTCGCTCCACCCGCACAGTCGGAAGCGTCTCCGGAATTGGGAGTGAGAGTAAGGTTGTAATTACTTCCGTTGGGGAAAGTGACGTCCACCCAGCCGGAGTCCATTCCCACTCCAACGTCCGTCTCGGTGGCGTTGACGCAAATGAACGTGTTTGAATTCGTAGTGTTGGATGTTGACGTGGTATTCTGCTGGGCGTTTGTAACTGAAGGCGCTACTTCGTATACCGTCAGGTTCGCCAGCCAGAACGTGGCGTTTTTAAGGTCTCCGGTGTCGTTGGCCCAAATTCTTCCGGAAATGAATTTCCCCTCGTCGGCAGCGACTATGGTCAAGCTCTTGTTCCCCCACGTTTGGTTGGATTGAGAAAACGCAGTCCAAGGGGTTTCGTTCGCGAAACTGCCGCTTTGGTTGTGCTCGATCGTATAATAGCTCAAAGAAACGTCTTCGTTCCAGAATGAAGCGAGAGTGCGCGACTCGCTTCCC
>CAYOZI010000001.1:73405-79737 GCA_964408425.1 Microcaldota archaeon | reverse complement strand
CCTTGCCTGACTCGGGCAAGATTGCAAACCCGAAGGGCTTCAACATCAAGGAAGAGCAGAAGGTATACGTTTCTGCCAACACCGTTTACGACACCGGCGATCACAGGCTGGAAGCACAAAGCGTGCGCGTCGGTTACGAGACTTCGTTCTCCGACCCGATTCCGGCTTGTTTGGATACCACCAAGCCAATGACCGGCTGCGCCACTTCGGACTTGGTTACCAAGAACCGCGTTAAAATAACGTTCCTTGGGGACCAGTGGATTTTGATCCCGTCCGCAAGCGG
Organism: Microcaldota archaeon; assembly: GCA_964408425.1. Classification (GTDB taxonomy): domain Archaea; phylum Micrarchaeota; class Micrarchaeia; order Norongarragalinales; family Norongarragalinaceae; genus UBA10210. The sequence goes on along the minus strand of CAYOZI010000001.1, from coordinate 79,454 downwards.
TTCAGCATTGTGGTCTTTGACGACCGGTGCTACAACCACTTCCGCAAGCTCCATTACCGCAATCGGTTTGGGTAAGGAAGTCCAGTACAACAACTTCATGCAGATCGGCGACGAGACCGTATTGCCTGACGGAAAGAAAGTAGTCCTGTCGGACATCTCGGGAATCGGTACCGGCTCCCAGATCCAGCCTCTCGCGAAATTCGACATTTATGGCGCGGATGGCACCAAGCTCGACACTTCGGCTTTGTCTGAAAGCACGAACACTTACGACGCCAATGGAGTCGTAATATTCGTGTGGAAGGTCTTCTCCGCAGGATTTTCGGGAAGCAACTACGTCGAAGTCTCTATCTTCGCCAACAGGCTGGTGATCGACCAGACGGCGCAAAAGATTTCCGGACAGGGCAACTGGCAGGGCAGGATGCAATCCCAAAACGTTTCATCGTCTGAAGGATTGCAGAAGATCGGCCTGATCGACCCGTTGTTCAACAACCCGGGAATGGCTGCTGGAGAAAGCGTGCAGTTGATTCAAAACGTTCCTGGTCTGAAGTTGACCTTCAACGGTTTGGACTTGACTGCCGATGACTACGACACCCTGCAGTTCGCCAGGTACACTAACCAATCCATTACTGTCAAGACTAACGGAACTACGCTGTCTGGAGACTGGCTCGTTATAACTTCGGACAAGAGCAACGCGTTCTTCCAAACCGGCCAGACCGACACTTCGGGCGTAAGCATCGTTTACGTGCTGTTGAACCCGTCGTCCGCCACTTCCGACAGTGTGACTACCTACAACTCTACTGCTGTATTCTACACCAACTCTAGTTCGGTGTTCATAAGCAGCGGTAACATTGCACCTGTAGATGCTGGTGCAGCCACTTTTGCAAACCAAGTCAATACTAACACCTTGACCTATTACCACTCTGCAACCGATACCGCCACAATAAGGTTTGTGGATGCTATCAACGGAACCGGAAGCACTACCTTGAGCAACGACGCTTTCGTCATCGCCGTTCCTGAAGGAACCGAAGACTCGGACACTACTTCCGCAGTTGGAACTACCACCACCGGACAACCCTACTGGACTATAATCTATGACCAGGACGCTAGGCAATTCGCGAGCGACATTAACTCGACTACCATCGGGACAAACCCGTTCGGTTACGAGGCTAACAGCGCTGCAGACGCGACTGGAGATCTCGTCTATGGAGCGTTCAACACCACTGGCGGTGTTGCATTTGCCAACGTCGAGGCTAAGTATGTTTCGTACAGGGGTAGCCTGGCTGACACGTACTCTACAAGTGCTGTAACCCTCAAGTACGCCAAGAAGATGGGGCACGGTGTTTACACCTTGTCCAAGGCTTCGACCGCGACTGTGGGCAACACTGCGACTAACGACTTTTCCATCGGGGATAAGGCGTTGGACGACTCTGGATACGTCGTGACCGTCAAGGACATCATGACCGGTGGAGCGTCTACCGGCGGTGTAAGCGGAATCGATAGCCTCGCGCCTTCGATCGACAATGCAGACAGCGTTGTTGAACTCGACACTAGCGCGATGCCGTTGGTAGTGTTGGACACCAGCCCGTACGCATCTGGAACCACGAACGTCATAACGTTCGGAGGACAGGACGTGAACAGCGTTTCCGCATCCGCTTTGGCGGGAGCGGCTTTGACGCCCGGCAGCGAAGCCGTGGTCAAGGTCGTCGGCAACAAGATTGTTGTCGCGGGTTACGACGCTGCAGGCACGACTCAAGCCGCGAACTCTTTGGTAGCGTGGTTGGCGTCGAGCAGGGACAGCATCAGGGGTTAAGGGTTTAACCCCCCCCATTTCCTTTTTTTTCTTTTTTTATTTTTTCTTTTTATTTTCGTTTTCAAAAGGTTTTCAGCGTCAAGCTTGCGATAGGGTTTTTAAGTTTCCCAGCCAAATTCGTTCTTCTATTCTTACGGGGTAAAACAAATGGACAAGAAAAAGATCGTTCGCTACGGCACTATATTGCTGATTTTGTTCTTTGCTTTTGAATACCTGTGGCCTTTGCTTTACGCCCCGGTTTCCTCGGAAACCGCTTCCCCTTCGCCATCTACAATCGCCGTGACCGGCGGCGGGGGGAACGCGAGCGCGAGGGTTGTTTCGCTTCAAAACGGCTTGGTTTTGGCTTGTTCCAACACCCAGCTGGACGGGTTGAAAGCGGAAATCGAGGGAATTCCGGGGGTTTCGAGAGTGCTTTTCGGGGGTAGTTTGCTGGACGTTTCTTTTTCCAATGAATCGGCTGTAGGGCAAGCGGTAAGCGCTTTGAATGCTTCTTGCAACACGACTGCAGTCGCATTGCGCAGGGCGTTGCTGGAGTTTCCGAACGGCTTGAGAATAAACACCACCATAGGCCCTACGGTCATCCCCGTGTCCAACTTGAAGAACATTGAAGGAACTGTTTTTGCCCTCACGCCAGTCAATTCCACCGTTACGGTTTGTTATACGCTCGATGAAAAACAGGGTTTTCTGGTCCAGCAGACGGACGACGTGAGCATATGCCCGCAAGAGTGAACGGGATCGAGGGGGATAGGTTTAAAGGCTTTGTTCGGCAAAATCTTTTTTTCGCTTTTCAGGTTGAAAAAGGGTTTTAGCTCTTAAAAAGAGGTTTGGATTACAATGCAGAACGGGGATTTTGTTGAATTGGATTTCACGGGAAAGGCTAACGGCAGGGTTTTCGACACCACTTCCGCCGAGGAAGCGAAGAAAAACGGCGTTTTCAACGAGAAAAACTCTTACGGGCCGGTTTTGGTGGTCGTGGGCAAAGGAATGCTCGTGCCTGGTTTGGACGAAGAGGTTTTGAAAACAGGCGAGGGCGATTCCAAAACCGTTTCCGTTCCGGCTGAAAAGGCTTTCGGGGAGAGAAAAGCGGATTTCGTGCGGTTGATTCCCCTAAGCAAATTCAAAGGCCAGGACGTTGCGCCTTCAGTGGGAATGAGCTTGGAAGTGGACGGGATGCCAGCCCGCGTGGTGGGCGTTGATGGAGGGCGCGTGCGTTTGGATTTCAACCACCCGCTTGCGGGACAGGCGCTTGAGTATTCGTTCAAAATCGTCAAGGTTTATTCCAACCCGGCTGGAAAAGTGACTGCGGTCGTAAGCAATTTGTTCAAAGGCGTTTCGGGAGTGAGCGGAGAGTTAACCGGAGATAAGGCGTTTTTCGTCATTCCTTCGAAAGTGAGGAAGGACGCGGTGTTTTTGCAGCAGAAGTTCAAGGCAATAGAGTTTCTTTTGGGTTTCGTTCCTGAAGTGAAGAAAGTGGTTTTCCAGGAAGAATACGCGGTCGAACAGCCCGCCTGAACAACAGTGAGAAAACTTTTTTTCGGGTGGGTTAAATGGACGGCGCTAAGGATTTCATTCAATTCAGTTCTTCTGAAAGGGCGATGGTCTTGTTCCTGTTTTTCCTGTTCGCCTACGCGGTTTTGTTCGTTCACTAGCGCTTTTTGGGGAGCGTAATGCTATCGAACCCGGCGTATTCCCTCAATGCTTTCGGTATTTCCACGCTCCCGTCTTCCTGCTGGTTGTTTTCCAACACCGCCCTGAGAGTTCTGGATGAAGTTGCCAACGCAGTGCCGTTGAGAGTATGCACGTATTCCTTCCTTTCATCTTGAGCTCCCTGCTTGCCCTCCCTATACTTTAAGTTCAACCCGACGCTTTGGTAGTTCGTGCAATTGCTTATGCTGCACACTTCCCTGTAGTTTTGTTCCCTGGCAAACCAAGCTTCAATGTCGTATTTCTTCGCGGCCACGGTTCCTATATCACCAGTGCAAACGCTTACGACCCTGTACGGAATCTCGAGTTTTTTCCACAATTCCTCCGCATTCTCGAGGAGCTTTTCGTGCCACTCCCAGCTTTCGTCTTGAGTGCATAGCACGACTTGCTCGACTTTATCGAACTGGTGCATCCTGAACAACCCTTTGCTGTCGACGCCGTGCGCTCCTATCTCGCGCCTGAAACAGGGGCTGAAGCTTACGAGCTTGATTGGCAAATCGCCTTTCTCCAAAACCTCGTCTTTGTACTGGGCGACAAGCGGGTGTTCGCTCGTCGCTATGAGGAACGTTTCATCGCCTTCGACCTTGTACATGACTTTCTCGAAATCGCCCAAATCGGTAACGGCAGCGTAAGCCTCGCGGTTGAGCATCAGCGGGGGGAGTATGAATTCAAACCCTTTTTCCATCAAATGCGAAACTGCAAAGCGAGCTAAAGCGCGTTCGAGCAAAGCGATTTTTCCCTTCAGAAAAACGAATCCCCTGCCGGATACCTTGGCTGCGCGTTCGAAATCCGCCCCTCCCAAATCCTCGGCGATTTGCTCGTGGGTTTTAAGCAGGAAAGAGGGCTTCGTGATTTTGCCCCACTTTCGGATTTCCTTGTTTTCCTCTTCGCTTTTTCCGTAAGGCACGCTTTCGTGCAAGACGTTGGGAAGGCGGGTGAGGTAAAACAGAATTTGAGACTTGATTTTTTCCGTGGCGGTTTCCGCGATCTTGATCTTGTCGGGAATTCCAGCCGCTTCCTTCATCAACGCCTTTGCTTTTTTCTCGTCCTTGGCTTTTTTCGCCTCGTTGATTTCCTTGGAAACCGAGTTTCTTCTTGCCCTCAGTTTTTCCACTTCAACGTTTACCCTTCTCCATTCCTCGTCTTTCTCGAGAAGGTCTTCAAACCACCTTTCCTTTTCGGTATCGTGGCGTTTCTTGAGGCTTTCCCTGACTTCGTCCGAGTTTTCCCTGCAGAATTTGATGTCAAGCCTTTTCTTTACTTCCCTTTTTTGTTTTTTTCAAGCGGGAATCAGGTGTATTCCTTTTTCGTCAATCCTGAAATGCCCGTGTTCGATCGCATTGTGGCTCGCAAGCCCGTTTTCGTCGAGTTTTACGAGAAGGTCTATCTGCTGGTCTTCCGTAAGCTTTCTTCCCCCTTGGTACGGGTGGATGAGGATTTCCCTGTCGGCAATCAGCGCTACGGGAGTTACGCCAGTGACTGCAAGCTTGCTTTTGTTTTGCCTTACCCAGTCTATTCTCGACTGCGGTTCAGCCGAATCCTTAAACCGTTTCAGGACGAGCGCCTTCTCCCCGCCGTTGGACAACAGCGCAACAAGCTTGGTGCTGTAGTGGTCTTTGTGCCTGCTTTGGTGTTCGGGCGGGTTTTCTATGAACAACTCGCTTTTGGAGTTCGTAATGGTGCCGTGGTGGCGCGCGTTTGCGTCAAGCGGGTTTTCCAGCCTCCAGCCATTAACCCTTATACCGCTCTTCAAGCCCAGAGCTTCGTGAACTTTATCCAGTTTAACCGCGTACCTAACGGCCATTTCCGTTCACCTCACTTTAATTTCCAGAAGCTCGCTTCTCGCTTTTTCGACTTGAGCGCGAATCGAATCCTGCTTGGATTTCAGCGCGCCCACTAGCGAGGATGAGTATTTCAAAACCATCAGCTTGTCGTAAATGCTTTCCATGCTTTCGAAAAGGTATTCCGCCTCCTTGCGGTTCTTGTGCCTCAATGCTATGAGCATTGCCCTTCTCAATTCTCCAACCGTGTCGGCCAATCCGGAGAGAAAAGCGCGGTAATCCACCCCCAGCTTTTCATAGTCCGGCAGGGGCTTTTTCTCTAGAATAGCCATTAAGCATTTTACTTCCGCGTATTCCTGGAACGCTCCAGATGCGTTTTTCTCCAGTTCCTTTTGCAAAGCGAAGAGTTTTTTCGCGTTTTCGTCCGCCTTCCTTTCGAATTCCTTCGCATTCTTCAAGTCGCCGGAGTGGACGCTGCTGATGGTTTTAGCGCAATCCCTTACGAGCTCCCTATTCAGGGCCAAAACCTCGTCCTGGCGGCGTTCCATCTCGTCCAGTTTTTTGGCTATCTTGTCTATCGTGTTTCCAAGGTTTTTCATTGCGTTCACGCCCTTCAATTCAAAGAGATTGGTTAATATATTTTCCAATCGTTTCTTTAAATAATATGGAACCGGGCAATTAAAAACCGAGTTTCATAGCTGTAGAAAAGGCGCGTGCTTTTCTGCATAAATCGGTTGAAGTGGAAATGGCTGTA
>CAYOZI010000001.1:8022-73395 GCA_964408425.1 Microcaldota archaeon | reverse complement strand
CGAAGTCAGGCAGATAGTAAAAACGCGCCATTCCCCGCTTGACTGGAATTTCGGGAGCATTTACCTCGCCGGAACGCTTTTGCTCGTCGCGTACAGCGTTCAAATCAACTCAGCGGTTTTTGCAATTCTCAATTTCCTGGCTGCATTGCTTGCGTTAACAGGATTATACGTTAAATGGAACGAGCGCGTGAGGAAGGGACGGAAATGAAGGAAACCGTTGTCGTGTCGCTGGGGGGAAGCGTTCTTTATAGCGGGGAGAAGTTCGATTCAGCGAAAGCAAAGAGGCTTTGTGGTGTTTTGAACAAGGCGGCAAACCGCTTTCGCCTCGTCGTCGTTACGGGCGGAGGGCCTTTGGCGAGGAGGAAAGTCGAGGAGATTCGAAAAAAGGGCGGCAGCGAGTTTCACGCCGACACGGTCGCGATCCAGGCAACCCGCGATAACGCTAAAAAAGTCGTAAGGCTTTTGAAAAACGGCTTTTTCATAAAACGGTTTTCCCAAACGCCTGCGCTTTTGGCGAAAGGGAAAATAGTGGTTTCTGGAGGCATGATTCCGGGCATAACGACGGATTCGGTTTCGGTTTTGTTTGCAGAATTGGTCGGGGCGAAGAGAGTGGTGAACGTTTCGAACGTTGATGGCATATACGATTCAGACCCGCGCAAAAACCCTAGCGCGAAAAAATTCTCCAGTTTGTCTCACGAGAAGCTCGTTGCGATGGCGTCGAAGGCGGATTCGCGAAAAGCGAGAGTGAATTTTGTTTTCGACTTGGTGGCTTCAAAACTGGCGGCCAGGAGCAGAATCCCGTTGTTTTTCGTTTCAAGCGCCTCTGCCGCTTTAGAGAAAGCTTTGGCTGGCTTGAAAACCAACGGAACTATGGTGTGGCATAATCAGCCGTAATCGTCATGGTGGTCGGGCTTAGCTTCTGAGTTGGGGTTGTCCAAACCGACGAGTTTTTCAAGGATTATTTTTCTTTCCACGCCCGCGATGAGTTTTCGCGCGGTTTCGATCGAATCCACGTTTACGCTCACGCTCGTTATCCCGTAGCGTATCACGGCTTCGGCGACTTCCGGATATACCGAAACCGCCTGCCCGCAGAATGACGATGTAACCCCGCGCTTGTTGCATTCTTTGATCACGTGCTTCAGCGCCCTTATCACCGCCTCGTGCCTTTCATCAAACTCTTCCGCCACGATTCCGCTGTCCCTGTCGACGCCCAGAATCAACTGGGTCAAGTCGTTCGTCCCGAAGCTTATTCCGTCAACCCCCAAGTCGAGAAACTTTTCTATTATGAAGACGGTTGAAGGAACTTCGACCATTATCCACAGCTTGAAGTCTCGAGTCTGGTATATGCCTTCCTGGTGCATCAAATCCTTGACGTGCTTCAACTCTCCGGTTCTCCTCACGAACGGAATCATCAAATGCAAATTCTTCAGCCCGAATTCCTCGCGCACTTTCTTTATGGCCTGCAATTCCATCCTGAAAACGTCGGGTTCTTTCACGTAACGGAAACAGCCGCGGTATCCGAGCATGGGGTTTTCTTCCTTGGGCTCGTATTCCGCCCCCCCTTCGAGATTGCGGTATTCGTTCGTTTTGAAGTCGGTAGCCCTGTACACGACGGGGCGAGGGTAAAAAGCTTGGCACACGCGCCTTAATTCGCCCGACAGCTTGCCGATGAATTCCTTCTGCCGCCCTTCCTTGATTATTTTGCGGGGGTGGACTCCTATCGCCGCGATCATGAACTCCGCCCTCAACAATCCGACTCCGTCCACGTCCCTGGCGGCCACTTTTTCCGCTACGTCCGCGTCGGCAATGTTGCAGTACACCTTGGTTCCGGTCACTATCGCCGCGTGCCCTTGGTTTGAAGCCGTCTGGCTTTCGGTTCGGGGTTGTTCCATTTTGATGATCCCCTCGTAAACAACGCCTCTTTTGGCGTCGATCGTTATTTCCATCCCGTCTTTCAATACTTTCGTCGCAGTCCTGCTTCCGACGATGCACGGAATCCCGAGTTCTCGCGATACGATTGCAGCATGCGCAGTCATGCCGCCTTCGTCGGTGACTATTCCCGCCGCCCGTTTCATCGCAGGCACGAAGTCTGGCGTGGTCATTCTAGTCACGAGAATATTCCCCTTCTGCACTTTGTTCAATTGAGTCAAATCAAAAACTATTTTCACGGTTCCGCTCGCTATTCCTGGAGATGCGGGCAGTCCTTGAAGCAAAACTTTTCCTTCGCCTTCCGTTTCTTTCAGTGTTGTTGAAGTTTTGTTGAACAAGCTTCCCAAGTTGCTTTCACCTTTTTCTTCTTTCTTTCCGAGCGTGGTTATGGCACGCGTTTGAACTATGTAAATGTCCTTTCCTTCGATTGCGAATTCGATGTCCTGCGGTTTTCCGCCGTAATGCCTTTCTATTTCCGAGCAGGTTTTCGCCAGCGCGAGTATTTCTTCGTTCGAAAGCTTTTGCACTTCCTGCATTTCCTGCTCTACTTCCACCCACTCGTCGCCCTTGGCTGTTTTTGTGATCATCCTCTCTTGTTTTTCGGGCGTTTTTTCGAGAATGCGGTAAGACCCTTTTTCCACGACGTACTTGTCTGGAGTGACGCTTCCGCTTACTATCGCCTCTCCAAGCCCGAATCCAGCTTCGATCACGATCTTGTTTTCATCCTGGAAAACCGGGTCTGCAGTAAAGACGATTCCGCTTTTTTCGCTTTGCACCATTCTTTGCACCACGTCGGCTATCCCTACCTTCAAGTGGTCGAAGCCTTGCTGTTGGCGGTAGTAAATAGCCCGCGCTTCGAACAGCGAAGCCCAGCATTGTTTTACCGCGTGCACGACGTTTTCGCTTCCCTTGACGTTCAAGAAAGTCGCCTGTATTCCAGCAAAACTCGACGTGGGCAAATCCTCGGCAGTTGCGCTTGACCTTATGGCTACGAAAACCTCTTCGTTCATGGATGGAATCATGCTTTTTGAATTGCAAATCTTGTTATATGCACGAGTTACGTCCGCGGCGACTTCCTGGTGCATGCGGGCGTTGAGGATGGCGGTTTTGATGGTTTGCGAGGCTTTCTGGACTGCGGCTGTGTTTTCGTAGTCGAGGTTTTTCGTTTCCCTGGCGATTATTTCTTCAAGCCCGTTTTTCCTGACGAAGTCGAAGTAAGACTGGGCAGGGACGATGAACGCTTCAGGGACTTTAAAGCCGGCGTTGTACATTTCAGCGAGGTTCGCGCCTTTCCCTCCGGCTATGCTTAAGCTGTTTTTGTCTAGTTCGTCGAGCCAATAGATGTTTTTCATTTTGCAAAACCGCTTTCCCTGAAAGCGCAGGTGAGGTTAATGAGGGAAAAACGGTTTATAAGAATAGTTGGTGTATTACGCGAAAGTATGAGAAAAAGATACGCCGGTTATTTCTTTCCGCCTTTGGCTTCTTTCGCTTCGCCTTTTCCTTCAGCTGCTTTCTCCCCTTCGGCGGCAGCGGTTTCTTCGGCTGCGGCGGTCGGGGCTGCAACCACTTCCTCTTCCTTCTTGGCGAACACGACTGCCTTCTTGGCGAGGTTTGCAGCGTCTTTGGATATATCACGAATAACGATCTTGGTTTTGCCGGGCATTTTGATGGTTGCGCGATGCAATGCCTCTTTCAGCAAAGGCAAATCCTTGGATAGTATCCTGGCTCTCATTACTGCCTTTCCGGTTTCGAGTTGCGCCAGCCTTCCCTTGGGCCTTCCGAACGCTTTTTTCATTCCTTTTGAAATACGATCTGCTCCAGCCACTCCCAACGCGCTATGCTCTCTCAAAACAAGGTGGGGGTACGGAACGATTTGGAAGAAGTAATTTCCCGGAATGCTTTTTTCCAGATACTTGTTTGCAGCCTGGCGTGCGGCTTCCAACGAATTATCGCGAATTCTTACGGGAATTTGCTCTACCATTTCCACTTCCAATTCGTAGGGCTTGTCCACTCCCATCTGATACTGCCTTACTTTCGGCTGTGGGGCTCCTTTGACGTAGCTCTTGCGCGGCTTGCGTTTTGAAAGGCGGGCCCACGGCTGGCCGCGAATATCGCGAGATGCTCTTGCAGGCCTTATACCCATTTTCAAAAACCTTTTTTCAAAACGAACGCTAAATCTGCTGAATGGACTAAAACTCGCCTTAAAACGAGAAGAAAATAATGCTTGGAGCGTTTAAAAAAGCTTTTCCTACGCTCTCTGGCGCCTTTTTTCCCCCCTCGTTTTTTTAACCCGTCCTGCTTAATGAACTGCGTGTTCGACTTCAACCTCCAGCAGTTGTTGCAGGCTTTCGTGACGATCTTCGTGATCATGGATCCTTTCGCCAGCACCCCCGTATTCTACCATCTTACGAAAGGGTTCGATTCCGGGAAACAGTTTCAAGCCGCGAAAACGGCCGTTTTCATCGCAGCGGGGGCGTTGCTCGTATTCATAGTCGTAGGGCCTTTGCTGTTCGGGTTTTTGGGAATCAAGATCGAGCACTTCAAGATCGCAGGCGGAATAGTCTTGTTTTTGATAGCGTTGGAATACGTTTTGGGAATAACTTTTCCGAAAGAGCAAAAGAAGGTGGATGTTGGAATAGTCGTCATTGGTGTTCCGCTGATTACCGGCCCGGGCGTTTTGACCGCCGCTATTCTCCTGGTGAACTCAGTCGGGTTTGTAACCACCGCCACTGCCGCAATCGTTTCGCTTGCTCTCACGTTCTTGATTTTGCTTATGGCGCCCAGGCTGATGAAAATCATGGGCGAAACTGGAAGTGAGATTTTCTCGAGGATAATGGGGTTGCTGTTGGCGAGCATAGCCGTGGATTTCGTCTTGAGCGGGATAATCGCGTTGAACCTGTAATTCAAGAGCCAAGCTTTTCCTTCAACTCGCAGGCTTTGCATTTTCTTCCCGAAGAAGGGGAAGAGCATTCTTCGCAATACCGCATTTCCTTTTCCTCTCCGCTTTTTCCGGTTTTCTCGTCCAGCCACTCTTGGTTTTGGAGGAAGGAATGCAACAGGTTGAATTTCACTCCCGGGTATTTTTCCTCGGTTTCATTCAAAAAACCTTTGACTTCGGCGCGGAAGGCTTCGCTCGAGTAAGGGCATTCGCCCAAGTGGAACGGGATATCGTTTGTAAGGCAAAACAGCGCCGTTTCCTTTTCCGTGTTGAAAACCAGCGGCCTTACTCGCGGGACGAATCCTTTCTTCGGCTTGTCCACGATTCTGAATCTTTCGTTCCTCTCTCCCTCCGCCCTAAGCAAGTTCATCAGGAACGTTTGCGCAACGTCGTCGGCGTTATGCCCTATGGCGACTTTAGTCGCCTTCAATTCCAATGCAGCTTGATTCAACGCCTTCTTCCTGAACACGCCGCAGAAGGAACACGCCTTTCCCTTAACTTTGCCTTCATCCCTCGCTTTCATCACTTCATCCATCGTCTTTCCGAAAAGCTTTTTGTACGAAAATATTTCCAGTTCCAACCCCCGTTTTTCGCACAGCTTTTCCGCTTCTTTCAAAGCCTTGTTCCTGTAACCGTGAATGCCTTCGTCCACTAGAACGGGCTTTACTTCAAAGCCTATTTCCCCGGCCATTTTGCTTAAAATGTATAGCAACGCCCCCGAATCCTTCCCCCCGCTTACGCCCACGACCACCAGATCGCCTCGCTTGAACATTTGGAACTTGTGGTTCGCCTTCCGCACGCGTTTTTCGAACACTTTCGAAAAACAGGAGGAGCACAAATTTTGCCGGGTGTACTCTAGCTCTATTTCCGCGTTCTTTCCGCAGTGTCCGCAAGAAGGAATTTTAGCCTTAACCATTTTTTTCTTGCCCAGAACCAGTTTGTTATTTAAAACTCTGGGTAGTTTCTTCTTTAATGCTTTCGGAATTATTGGCGTGGATAGCCGGCGTCGAAGCTTATTTTTTCGCTGTCCTGAAGCCCATAATCGTTTCGTACGGCGGTTTGGGAATAGCCGCGGGAATGTTTCTGGAATCTTCCTTCATTCCCATCCCTTCTGAATTGATTCTCGTTACCGCTGGCTTGTTTTTCGACCCGGTGACTGTGGCAATATGGGGGACGATAGGCTCGACGCTCGGGGCGATGCTCGGGTACGGAATAGGGTATTACGGGGGAAGGCCGATAATCGACAAGATCGGGCCCTATCTTTTCATAACCCCTGAACGGGTGTTGAAGGCCGAGAAAAAGTTTCACGAGTGGGGGGCGCCTGCGGTATTGATTGCGCGCTTGATCCCGTTCATTCCGTTCAAGGTTTTCTCGATTACAAGCGGGATTCTAAGATTCAACTTTCCTTCTTTCGTCGTAATGACTTTCATAGGGACGATTCCGAGGGCGTTTATTCTCGCTTGGATAGGCAGCTCGATTTTGCAGTATAAACCGCAGTTTTGGATTGTGTTGGGAGTACTGGCTGTTTTGGGAATACTAGGTTGGTTTGCAAAGAAAAAGCTTGAAACCGGCAAAAAACCGCGTTAGCGCCTGAAGTAGCTGAGTCGCCCTGGTTTGTGTGAAATCTCGTGAGTTTCGCCCGCGTGTTTTATTATAAGCCGGCTGTTCTCCTCGTCGTGCTTTGATTGCATACCCTTGATTTTCAATTCCGCTTCTATTTTCTTGAGCAAGCCCGGCTTGTCGAAATCACTGGGCAAGTCGGCTCTGAACTCGTTTCCGTCCCATTTTCCCTTGAGCTTTAAGTCCGCAAACACCTGCAAAATCTTGTCGCGTGCAATCACCTTCTTCAGCCTCCGTAAATCACTCCTATGAATTCTACTTTATCGCCTTCATTCAAAATCGTTTCTGGATGCGCTATCTTGCCGTTTATCCTGGAAACGAACGTCTGCCCGTTCAGCTTCAATTGCTTCTGCAAAAACCTCAAGCTGGAGTTTTCCTTTGCACTGACCGCCTTCTTTTTCTCCAAAGGGTTGAGTATTGAAACGAGTATTTTCATGGTTTTATTGTTGGATTTCAATAGTCTTAAATACCGCGTTTTGCAAAGTTGTTTTCTGGTTTTTCCGTTTTCGGAAATCCGGATTGATGTTGGACCGCCTTTCGAAAGAAAGGCCCAGAAAAGAAGGTGATTCGAGAAATGGGTGCGTTCAAGTACATTAAAGAAAGCTTTGCCAAGACTTTCAAGACGAAGCCCGAGTTTCACAGGAAACGGCTTCAGGCTTGGAGGAGAACCTCGTCAGTAGTGAGGGTTGCGAATCCGTTCAACCCGGGCAGGGCGAGGGAATTGGGTTACAAAGCCTCAAAAGATTTCATCGTCATCAGGGTGAAGACTCCCCGCGGGAAAGTAAAAAGAAAAAGACCCGATTTGGGGAGGAAACCCGCGAAAAACAGGCTGAAGGAAAACCCCGGAAAGCCCTGGTCGTGGTTTGCCACGCAAAAGGCGCAGCGCCGCTATCCTCATTTCAAGGCGATAAACGCCTATTGGATAGGCGAGGACGGTTCGAACCAGTATTTCGAAGTCATACTTAAATCCCGAAGTGCATAAACTCTTCATGCAGTGGATTCCGTCCGGGTTGTCTGACGAGGCTAAAACATCCGCCTTAGTCCTTGTTGCAGCCAACCTTCTTCCTTTGTACGGGCTTTTGTTCCTGAACTGGAATCCGCGCCATATTTTTGCTGGTTACGTTGCGGAAGGGCTGTTCATTTTCTTGTACGGCTATCTCAAGATTGGTTATGCGGCCAGCCGTCTCAAGGACGGCAGAATGAAGGACCTTCGGCTTTCGCCGACCAAATTTTTTTACTGGCTGTGTTGGGTGGGCTTTGTTTTCGCCCTCATGTGGTCGAGTTCCCAAGAAGCATTCTATATGGCGGTGACTTTTTTTGCAAGCCACGGTTTGTCTTTCTTCTTGAACGTCGTGAGGCAGAGCGAGTACCTGGAGCTTTCTAAAACCTTGGGTTACGGTATAATCGACATTATCACTGCATTACAACGGCTGTTTGCCGTTGGCCTTGCAATTCTCGGCTTGATTGCAGGAGTCCCTCCGGTTTTGATGCTCTCGCTAAAAGTGGCTGTGGATCTTTACCATCACCTGCTAATCCATTCCCGAAAGCAGCCCTCAAAGGCCGTTTGATTGCAAAGTCTCCTTTTTTATTCCCCTTTTTCTTTAATGCCTCTCATGGCTAGGGGGCTGGTTGTCGGCTGTTCGCAAGGAAAACTTTTAGGGCGAGCCTTGGCAAAGAGGCTGGACGCAGGCTATTCCGACCTTTATGCGGAAAAATTCCCGGACGGCGAGATGAAAATACGTTTCACGGCTCCGTTGAAGGGGAAAACCGTTTTCGTAGTGCAGTCGCTGCACCCGTTTCCGAACGATTCCCTGATTGAACTGGTTTTCGCGCTGAAAACCGCCAAGGAGCTAGGGGCGAAGAAGGTTTTTGCCGTGGTTCCTTATTTCGCTTACGCGAGGCAGGATAACCGGTTTAACGAAGGGGAAGTCGTGAGCAACAGGATTGTCGCTAAAATGATCGAATGGGCGGGGGCGGACGGTTTCGTTACTGTTACGACTCATCTCCACCGCATTTCCTCTTTGAAGCAGATCTTCCGCATTCCGGCAGTGAACGTCCTCCTTTCGAAAGAAATCGCCGATTACGCTAAAAAGAAAAAACTGTCGGGGAAAAACGTCCTAGTGGTCGGGCCGGACGGGGAGTCTGCGCCTCTGGCGGGGGAAATAGCGGAAGAATTGAATGCGGGGCATTATGTTTTCCTGAAGAAGCGCTTTAGCGGGACGAGGATAAAGAGCTTCGAAACCCCAGGCTTGGATTGCAAGGGAAAAAGCGTTTTGCTGATAGACGACATAGCCTCGACCGGAAATACCTTGATTTCCGTTGCGGGAATATTGAAGAGGCATGGCGCTAAGAAAGTGGATTGCGTAGTGGTGCATTTGCTGGACGAGGAAGGCGGGAGGAAGGTGAGGAAAAACGGCCTGGATTCCATAGCCTGCTCGAACACCCTGCCCAATTCGTTTTCGCAGATCGACGCTTCGCCTGCTTTGGCGAAGGCTTTGAAAAAATTTGTTTGAACGTGGTTGGAATGAAAATCGTTGTCTTGAAGAGCCAGAAGGACGTTGCTTTGCTGAAAAAAGGGGATATTGCCGAGTCGGAGAAAAGCGACCTGTTGAGGAAATCGACGGAGAAGGATGTTTTGATAAACCCGTTGGGCGTGAAGGCGTTTTTCAGGGATGACGCTTTGATAAGGAGCGTTGGCGAGGGGAGGGCGTCGTTCGCAATTCCATTGACCGCGCTCGTAAGCTCGAAGGGCGCTAG
This sequence comes from Microcaldota archaeon, assembly GCA_964408425.1. Lineage (GTDB taxonomy): Archaea > Micrarchaeota > Micrarchaeia > Norongarragalinales > Norongarragalinaceae > UBA10210. Next base: position 64,151 of record CAYOZI010000001.1, on the reverse strand, counting down.
CCGGGCGAAATTGTTGAGGGAGTTGAAATTGTTTTTCAGGCTTTGCTTCAGGCTAAAGGCGAAATTCCTGTTTACCAATGCTTACGCGAAGAGCAGGTTCGACCTGAAGGGAAAGCGGGAAGTGCAGGGGTTAGGTTCTTTATTTTCCTTAACCCCGCTGCAGGCGAAAAAGGCGTTTGAAAGCGAGTTTGGGTTTAAATAACCAGGTTCTGGTAATCCGTTGAGAGGTTGGGCTTTAATGAACAAGTGGCTTTCGGTTGTTTTGTTTGCTTTAGCTGTAGCGTTTTCTTACCAACTACTTGACTCTGTTTTAATTCCGGTAGGCGGTTTTATTAGCTTGCTGTCCATTGTGCTTTTCGCTTTGGCAGTTGGTTGGACTTTTCACAAGGTTTTTTCGAAGGAGTGGGGTTCAAACTTGCGGCTGCAAGTGGCGATGGTTTCCTTTGCCGGCATGTTGATGGCGTTGTTTAAAGCCCCTGTTGCCGACGTTCTCGATTTTTCTTACCAAACTTATGTTGATTTGTGCGTGAATCCGCAATTTGGATTTCTGCCCGGCGACATTCAGGCTTACTTAAACAGTTCTTGTCAAAACTTGTTTACCTGGGTTTTTCAAGGTACGCTGCAGTATTACCAAACTAGCTTGATTCGTGTCCTTAGCGATGGTGTCCTGGTTTCTCTGGGGTTACTCGTATTGGTGTGGTTTTTTGCAAAACTGGACAAGCCCAGAGTCAAGCCGGGAACGGAAAAACGTTCGAAGAGGGGGAGTTAAATGAGCGTGGAATTCAAGGCGAGGATTGCAGGACGGTTTTACGCCGAGTTTTTCTTTTACCTGGCGGTATTCCTGCTGTCTCTGTACCTATACCCGATAACCCTTTCGAACCCTTGGATAGTCGTTTTGGCGGTGTTGTCGGGATTGTTTGCTTTGGATACTTTCGGCCAGCTTTGGGGAAGCGCTGCCGATTCCCAGGACTGGTTCGTGAAAATCGATTCGGAAAAAATAACCGTTTCGGACAAGCGCGGTTCGCAATCGATGAAGTGGAATGACGTGGAGTTCGTGAAAGCGGCGGAAGTGAGCAGGGAAAAGTGGCTGGAATTCTTTTTCGGCGTCGAGCCTTCCCTGTTATTCAAAAAGAAACGCTCTGCGCAAGGGGAGTACGAACTGGGTATTTCTCCAGATTTTATCCCGACGCGCCAGGTGCTTTCGTTCCTGCTGAAATCCAACTGCAAGGTCGTTTACTGAGCTTTTTTCTGGGGATATGATTGAAAACAGTCCTTTTCGCCACTTCCAACAGGGGGAAAGCCAAGGAAGTCAAGCGGATTATGAAGAAACTGAACGTGAAAATAATCCCGCTTGATCTGCACGAGGACAAGACGCTTTCCCATGAGCAGCTCGTCGTGAGGAAAGCGTGGGACGCGTTCGAAAAAACCGGGAAGCCCGTGGTGGTAGAGGATACGGGGCTGTTCGTCGAAGGGTTCAAGGGATATCCAGGCTTGAACAGCAAGGGTGTCTTCAACAGGCTTGGTTTGGGCGGTTTCTCAAGGAAATGCGGCGGAAGGAAAGCTTTTTTCCGGACGATTGCGGGCTATTGCGACGGTAAGAACGTGCGTTTGTTCAAGGGCGTGTGCAGGGGTAGGATTGCAGAAAAGCCGGCTAAACGGAAAATACCGCACTTGCCTTACTTGAGCGTTTTCATTCCTTCGGGCTTCAAAACTCCGGTAGCCGCTTTTTCAAAAAGCGATTTGAATGAGTTTTTGTTCGAGCAAAACCACCGTTCGAAGGCTTTCAAAAAACTAGAGGTCTTCCTTAAGAACGTCGGCTAGCTCTTTAGCCGTGACTTCCCTGCCCAGGTTTTTCAGCTTGCCGAATTCCTTGAGCTGCTGCTGGGATACGACCACGCCGTGGCTGAGCTTGTATTTCCTCAAGCTTCTCGACAGGGCGTAGATTCCCTTGTGAAAGCCGTAAATGAATATGTGCGAGTCGGGATTCCTGTTCACCCGCCTTTTGATCCTGCCCACGATTACGCCCACTCCGATGTCGTGAATGCCCTTGACTACGAGTAGGTCTGAAGCCCTGTCGAGCTTGCTTCCCATTTCGGTTTCAAAGTGGGTTTTAGAGCCTGCGGGTTTAGTCAAGTCGATTACCACGCAAGGTTTTGTGAGCATTATGCGCTCGAGCTGGGGGTTGAGGCTTTCGAAAACGTGGGGTTTCTCCATAGCTATTAAATTGCCTTGGCGGATTAATAAACAAAACAGGTTTTCTCGAAGGGGTTGGGTTGTTTTGAGAGAGAAAAAACGTTACGTGACTGTTGCCGTCGAAAGCGAGGAGAAGCTTGACGAGATTTCCGCGAAAAGGTTGTTGTCCCAAGCGGTTCTTGAAATACTGGGGGAAGCCGGGGCAGGGGAAGCGGCTTTCGCCTTCAAGCAATTCGATTCGGAAAAGCAGGAGGCAGTAATCAAATGCTCGACTAAACTCCTGGAGAGGACGATAGCCGCTCTTGCATTAAAGCGGTTTTTCGAAGGGAAAAACGTGGCGCTGAGGGTTAAGGAAGTCAAAGGCTCCTTCACTCCTTCGAAAAGAACGAGATGAGTAAATGAAAATTCGGCTTGCTAAAACCAGCGACGTATTGCGCATTGCAAAGCTCGACTCCGAAGTTTTTCCCAAAACCGCTTTCTCTCAGGGCCTGAAAGTTTTCAGAGCCGCTTTCAAAAACCGCATTCAGGGCACTTGTTTTGTAGCCGAGAGCGAGGGAAAGCTCATAGGCGCCATAGTTGCCGAAAAGAGGCTCAGCTTCACCGATTCCAGCACTTCTTACATTGCGAGCTTTTTCGTGGCTGAAAAATGGCGTAAGAAAGGGGTTGGAACGGCGTTGTTTGAGAAATGCCTTGCCGCTCTTAGGAGCAAGGGAATCGGGAGCGTTTCCCTGACTGTCCATCCTGCAAACAAGACGGCCTTGAAAATGTACAAAAAACGCGGTTTCAAGCTCTACAGGCTGTCGCTTTTGAAGGAACTTTGATTCCTCCCGAAAACAAACTTATAAATATGGTTTTCCGCCTTAGCTTTCTGTAAAAGGAAAAAGAAAAACGAGTTTTTGAGGCCTGCGAGCTTCACTCTTTTTCAGGTTTTAAGGTGGTTTTAGGACAGCAAAGCCTTTTTTCGAGGCATTTGTAAAGAAAAATTGAGGTGAATTGAATTATGTACCCCCCGAGCCAGTCTGCTTACGATCGTGCCATTACCGTTTTCTCTCCAGACGGAAGGCTGTTCCAAGTGGAATACGCGCGGGAAGCCGTGAAAACCGGCGCCACGAGCGTAGGAATGGTTTGCAAGGACGGAGTCATCCTTCTCGCCCAAAAACGCCTTTCTTCTTCACTGCTCGTAGGCGGAAGCCACGAGAAGATTTACCAGATCGATTCGCACATCGTAGCCGCTTCTTCAGGTTTGGTTGCAGATGCCAGAAAACTCGTCGACATGTCCCGCTTGGAAGCGCAAAAACACAGGTTGACTTACGATGAAGCGATAAGCGTGGAAATGCTTTCCAAGAAAGTGGGCGACCACATCCAGGCTTACACCCAATACGGGGGCGTCAGGCCTTACGGCGTATCGTTATTGATAGCCGGGGCTGACGGGGAGTTGAGGTTATTCGAAACAGACCCGAGCGGGGCTTTGTTTGAATACCGTGCTACCGCAATCGGCAGCGGAAAGAAAGTGGTTGAAGAATTGTTCGAAAAGGAGTACAAGGAAGGCCTTTCTTTGGAAGAGGGCTTGAAGTTGTGTATGAAGGCGTTGAAGAAAGTTTCAGATGGAAAACTCGCTCCTGAACTCGTCGACGGGGCACTCGTAAGGACGGGCGTAAAGAAAGTGGAGTTTTTGAACGCCGATAAAATCGCTTCGTTATTGAAAACCAGTTGAGGTTTCATGAGCGGAATAGAGAATACAATCATAGCGCGCCTGGAGAAAGGCGGTGAGAAGTTCGAGATTCTCGTCGACCCGAAGCTCGGGTTCGATTACAAGACGGGCGTGAGAAAGGATATCGCGAACGTTTTGATGGCCGAAGAGGTTTTCAAGGACGCGAACAAAGGCGAGAGGCAGACCGGAGCCGCTTTGAAAAAGGCGTTCGGGACTGAAAACGTTCTCGACGTCGCCAAGATGATTTTCAAGGATGGGGAATTGCAGTTAACGACCGACCAGAGGCGGAAATTGCTGGAGGAAAAGAAAACTAGGGTCATCGCATTAATAGCGAAGAACGCGATTGACCCGAGGGCGAAAACGCCCATTCCCGTGATTCGAATCCAGAACGCTTTGGACCAGGCGAAGTTTTCGTTCGACGCCTTCAAAAGCGCGGAAGAGCAGATGCTGGAAGCGATCGAGTCGATAAGGGAAATAATCCCCATTTCGCTGGAGAAAATCAAGATTGCAATCAAGATTCCCGCCGAGCATTCAGGCAGGGCTTACGGGACTTTGAAGGAATACGGATTGCAAAAAGAAGAATGGACTAAGGAAGGGGATTTGGTTTGCGTTTGCGAAATTCCCGCTGGAATGCAAGGGGAGTTTTTCGACAAGCTGAACAAAATGACTGGCGGAAGCGTGCAGACGAAACAGTTGAAATGAAATTTTGTTTTTGAGAAAAACGGGTGAAAATGAATTTGAAGAATTTGGTAGTGCCCGGCGCTTTGGTTTCCGAGAAAGCGTATCGGGGTGAAGGGGTTTACGTGGAAGATGGAAAGACCTATTCCGCCGTAATGGGAATGGTTGACAGCGAACGCTTGATTCCCCTGAAGGGGCAGTACTTCCCGAAAAGGGGGGATTACATCATCGGAGTGGTAAAGGAAGAGGGTTTTTACGGCTGGATGGTCGACTTGAACTCCCCGTTCGAAGGGAAAATCTCTGCGAGAGATACGCGGGAAAAGTTCAAGATCGGCGACGTGGTTTCTTCTAAAGTATTCAGCGTTGACGAAATAGGGGAGGCGTTGCTTTCGGAACCGAGAAGGTTTTGGGACGGCGAGGTTTTGGAAATCGAGCCTGTCAAAGTCCCGAGAGTGATAGGAAAGAACGCTTCGATGATTTCCCTCATCAAACAACATGCGCAATCCGAGATTTTCGTAGGGCAGAACGGAAGGTTGTATTTGAAGGGGGGGAATACGGCGTTGGCGGTAATAGCGATTTTAAAAATTTGCAGGGAAGCCCACGTTTCGGGGCTGACGGACAGGATGACTGCATTTTTGCAACATGGTGGTAAAGAATGACTGTAGTTTTGAAAGAAGAGGATTTGATTAAGAACGGGAAGAGGTACGACGGGCGCGGGTTCGAGGATTTGCGCGAGATAAAAATCAAGGCGGGCGTTTTCAAGCAAGCGCGCGGAAGCGCTTTTGTCGAGTGGGGCAAAAACAAGGTTTTTGCCGCGGTTTACGGGCCTCACGAGGTTTTTCCCAAGCACTTGACGAACAATTACAAGGCGCTGATAAATGCTCGTTACATCATGACGCCGTTCTCTGGTTTGGAAGACCACGGGAGAAGCGGGCCCAACAGGCGGAGCATCGAGATTTCGAAGGTCGTGAAGCACGTTTTTGAAAACGTCGTTCTCACGAACCTGTTTCCTAAAACAATGATTGACGTTCACATGGAAGTCGTGCAAAGCGACGGCGGGACGAGGATAGCCTCCCTAACCGCCGCGAGCGTTGCTCTTGCGGACGCCGGCATTCCCATGCGCGATCTGGTCGCCGGAGTGAGCGTAGGGAAGGTTGCAGGCGAATTGGTGCTGGATCTAGACAAGTACGAGGACAATCTGGGAAGCAGCGACATTCCCATGGTTTTCGCCCCGAGGAACGGCGAGATATTATTGTATCAAATGGACGGGTTGCTTTCGAAAGAGGAATTGGAACGGGCTTTCGACATGGGTTGGAAGGCGTCAAAGAAAATTCGTGAGCTTCAGGAAAAAGCGTTGAAGGAAAAATACCAGGCGGTTTTCGAGGAAATCGAAAGCTCGCCAAACGATGAAAAAACGGGTGAATGAAAAATGTTGATTAAGGAAGTTACTGCCGCTTTCATTTCCGATTTGGTGAAGAGCGGAAAGAGAGAGGACGGAAGGAATTTCGACGAATACCGGACCGCATCCGTAGCGAAAGGCTTCGTGCAGAATGCCGAGGGTTCGGCGTTGGCGCAGATTGGCAATACCAAAGTGTTGTGCGGAGTGAAGTTCGACTTGATGACTCCTTTTCCCGACAGGCCCGACGAGGCTGTCGTGATGGTGGGCTGCGAGTTTTCGCCCATGGCGCACGATGATTTCGAGCCGGGCCCGCCTGACGCGAATTCGATCGAACTCGCAAGGGTTGTGGACAGGGCGATTCGCAGTGCGGATTGCATCGACTCTTCGGCTTTCGACCGGTCTGAAGAGAAGGTAATGGCTGTTTTCATCGACTTGCAAGTTCTCGACCATTGCGGGAATCTGACGGATACCGCAGCTTTGGCGGCTATGGCCGCTTTGAAAAGCGCTAGAGTGCCGAAAATCGACAAGGAAACTGGAAAGCTCATTCGGGATGAATTCGTCGGCGAAATGCCTTTGAAACGAAGTGCGTTGACGTGCTCGTTCGAAAAAATCGGCGGGAAGCTGATCGTCGACGCGAGCGACAGCGAGGAAGTTGCGAGCAACGGAAGGCTGACTATCGGCGTTACGGACGACGGTATGGTGTGCTGCGGGCAAAAGTCCGGGTCAGCGGGTTTTTCAAAGCAGGAAATCATGGGTTTGATGGACTTGGCTTTCGAAAAATCGAAGGCGTTGTTCAACGCGATTTGATTCCGTTTAATTCCAAAAAAGGGTGTTTTGAAAAATGGTTTCCAGGTATGGCGTGAAGCTTCGCAAGAAGTACAAAGAAGTCAAGAGAAAACAGTCTTTGAAGTACGCTTGCCCCAAGTGCGGAAAGAAGAAGGTGAAGAGAAAGGGTTTCGCGCGCTGGGAGTGCAGGGCTTGCGGCGCTTTGTTCGCGGGCGGGGCTTACGAGCCGGAAACCAGCGTGGGTGCAGCCGCGAAGAAACTGATTTCTTCGTTTTAAGCGGTGAGAAGCGCATTGGATTTCCTCTGGTTTTCTTCCGCTTTAGAAGGCGCTAAATGCGACGAGAAGTTGCAGGGCGCTTTCGACAAGAGTTCGGTCGCCAAGCTTGTTTTCAACGCGCGAAGCATAGCTTGGATAAAAATGTTCGACTTCGCGCCCTTGGAATTAAAGAAAATCGAGGCTATCGCTTCTTCTTACGGAAACCCCAAAACCATTTCAGACGTTTGCTCGATCTTATCCCCTATAAAGCCCGGGGTTTTGGAGGGAAGGCTGAGGGAGTGCGTCACGCTCAAACTTCAAATGGAGCCTTTGGACGCGAGCGACGTGAATTTCAAAAAACCCAAGGGAGACCCTGTCGATTTCGCTTTTTCCTATTTCGTTTTCTGCATGTGGAAAAAAATCTTTCCATCGAGCCTTGCGTTTTCGCAAAAGGGAAATCCTTCCAAAAGGGAAGTGAGGCTGGCGGCCAATTACGGGGATTGGGTTGCTGTGAAAAAAGTGGATTTGGAAAAGACCGAGAAGAAGGAGGTTTTGCTAGGCTTGGCGGGAATCTTCTCTTCAACCAACCAAAAGCTCCCGTCTTTGTATTCCTCGAACGACGATGGTTTCGAAAACGCGGTTTCCGCCCTATTGAATTCTTTTCAGGTGAGGAAGAGCTTTGCGAAACTGCCGGCCCTTTTGGGCGAAGCTTCGAAAATAGAGCCTGGGATTGCGGAATTCTCATCGACTTCCGAGGGAAAAGAGGTTTTAAGGGAAGCTTTGTATTTGCGCTGTTTCGAACACGCCGGTTTTCCCCCGTTCGTAACGCTCGAATCGATTGCGGGCGTCTATCCTGATTTGAAGATCCCGAAGCCCCGCGGCAATTTCGGCGGGAAAAAGAAAAAAAAGTGATTTTTCAGCCGTAGTCCCCGCGAGTGAGTTCGAAGTTTATTTTTCTCGCGATTACTTTCAAGTTTACGCCGTTTTTCTCAAGCCATTTCGTGAGAATCTTCACGTTTTCGTACTCTTTTTCCAGAAACTCCCTTCTTTCCGGCTGTTGCTCGCAGAGTATTTCGAACGCCCTTTCCGGGTGCATTATCCTGTGGGTTTTTCCGGCCCCGGTTTCAACCTCTCTCGTCATATACCCCGCCATGAGGAAAGGCACGTCTTCCAGCTTGAGTTTCCGGATTATTCCGGGCTCGTGGAGCGAATAGTATTTGGAAACCATTTCAGCCAGTTCGGGATGCCCTTGGCGTTTCATAAGCTCTCCAGCGGCGAGGATTGCCTTCTCCCTTTCGAATCCCGTGACCTTGCGGAGCCTTAGGGACAACGCCCTTGCAATGTGGGCGGTTTCCAGCATTTTCCCGTTCAGCTTAAAGCCCCGTTTTTCCAACTCGCCCGCTATGCCGAAAGAAAGGGCGGTGGTCACTATGGCATGGCGGCGTATGGCGACGCGGTTGAGCACGCCCGGCTTGAGCCTGTCCAAAAGCTTTCCCTTGTCGGGCAGGGGGCATTTTCCGTAAGAGGCTGGCTTGAACTCCATTTTTCCAAAACCTTTTTGGCGAGTGGGGGATCTGAGAGATTCGGTTTTTCCTTTCCTTGAAAGAAAAGCTTTCGAACTCAGGTCTCCAGCTGTTTTGCCCTTTTTAGTGCAGGTTTTTGCCCGCGGCAAAAAAGTGCCCCAAAGCTGGAAGGATGCCAGGCTACCCCAATCCCCCTCTTTTAAACTATTGGCCGCAGCTGGTTAAAAATAGTGTTTTAGTTTCTCCAGCTCAATCCATTTTCTCGATGTCTTCGAGAGAAACGCTTTCCCTCTTCGGAAGGCTGAACGAAGGCGGTTGGATCAAAGGCCCTGCGCCCGATTGTTTTCTCTTGAAATACCAAACGGCGCCAGCGCCTACGAGTATAAGCATGAGTATTCCTCCTATCGTGACCAAATCAAGCTGCCCTTCTTTCGGCGGGAGGTTTTGGGCGGAAAGCATGATTTTAGTGGCGTTCTGGCTTAGGGCAGAAAGGTTGACGGCGTCGACGTTTCCCGCCTTGAGCGTGTTCTCGTTTTCCCTCAACGAGATTTTAACGTCGTTCAGCTGCCTGTTCAAGTCGGTGATCCTGTCGTCGGTGGATCCGTATTTCTCCGTATCCTGCCTCAAAAACTGTTCCGCTTGAGTTATGGCGAATTTCGTGAGGTTGTAATCCCCATAAACCGCTTCGTATTTGGTGATGTGCTGTTCGAGGTTTTTCGAAGCGTTGTCGAACGCCGGGGTGCCGACGCTGTTCGCCACGTTGGTTATCTCGTTGCTCAATCCGGTCAATTCAACCCCGAACACCGAAAACTTGCTTTTCACCGCCTGCGCCTCGTCGTTCAATTCTCCGGCAACGAGCGTCGCGCCTTCCTCCTGTTTGTTCTGGTTGTATTCCACCAGCCTTTCCGCCATTTGGGTTTTGATTTGGGAAACCAGCCTGTCTTTCGAATTGAATTTGCTTGAGGATATGGCGCCCAGCACGGCGTCCATTTTCAAGTTGAAGTCGGAAGTCGGCTCGCACGGGTATTCTATCGTCTGCCAGTTGTATGCATACTCGTCCAGTTCGGTTGCATTCTTGTAGGCTTCGTAAAACTTTGCATATCCGTTTTTGACGGGCGTCAAGCCGTTTCGCGCGTTTGCAGCCGCTTCCAAAGCGGAGTCGGCGTTTGAAGCGGAGTTTTTCAGCACGCCAACGCCTTCCTTTGCCGCCTCCCAGTCTTCCTCGTACTGGGCGATGTTCGTGTCGATGTACTTTATTGCAGAGTATTGCGCCGGAAAGTGGATTGCGTCGTTGCGGATGTTGTAATAAGCGTAAATCCCGCCCCTGGTTTTCGACGAATACCTTTTCGAGCCGTAAATGCACGTGTCGACCGTTGCGTTCAACGCGTCGAAAGCAATTCCGATTTGGGCTATTGCGGGTTTCAACTCGTCCTCGAAAACAGCTTGCGAGTATTTTACCACCGCGGTTTCCAATTCACTTTCAGATTCGACTACCACGAAATCGTTTCCGCTTTTCTTCAAAACCGCCTGTTCCACCCCGTTTACCAAAACCATGTAGTAAGAGTCGAATTGAGTGGCGTTCGCGGTTTCGCCTTCCCTGGCGAAAAACTCCGCGTGTTCCTGCGCCGTGAAGGCGAAAGCGGTTGATGCAAAAAGGATTGCGGCGAGCGCGAGTAAGAAACTGTTTTTAATGAGTTGAACCATGAAATTTTAAAGGCTTGTCCCGCTGTAGCTCAACCTGGCTGAGCATCCGACTGTAGCCTGGAACTTTTCTTTTTCCAAAAGAAAAGTTCGTTAAAGAAAAAGCGCGAGAACGTTCGCGGAAATCGGAGGGTTGCCGGTTCAAATCCGGCCGGCGGGACTTTAAGTTTTTTAAGAAGAATTAAAAGCGTCCGAAAAAAAGATTTTAGAGTCGTGCCTTGGTAGTGTAGTGGCCTAGCATTCCAGCCTGTCACGCTGGAGACCCGGGTCCGAATCCCGGCCAAGGCGCCTTTCTTTCCTTTTCCCTAGCGAAAGTTTTAATTCCGCCCTTTCTTTCAGGTTTTAATGAAGTTCTGGGAGTTGAACAAATCCCATCTCGTTCCTGCGTTAGTCCTGCTTTTGCTGTTCGTCTTCTACGCCTACCTTTCTTTTTCGGTTTCAATGCTAAACAAGATGCTGGCGTTGGGAGCGGTCGTATTGATCGGCTTGTCTTTCCTGCTCGGCCCTTTAACGCGCTTTTTCCCGAAAACGTTCGGCTTTTACCTGCCGTGGAGGAAGAACATCGGCTTGTGGGGATTTGTTTTTGCGGTGGCCCACACAGCGATTTCCCTGCACGTTTACTACAAATGGGATTTCATGGCCATTCTCGGCTTTGATTCGTTCAAGCTTTTCGCCCTGTTGACCGGTGCCGTCGCCCTGTTCGTTTTCGGGGTTATGACCGCAATTTCTTCGAAAGAGTGGGTGGATAAGCTAGGATATGAAAAATGGCGTTCGGTCTTGAGGACGGGTTATTTCGCCTTGCTTTTGGTGATCGTGCATTTCGTTTTGATCGAAACCAAGCAAGGGGTTTTCAACGTAAGGCCTGCCGGATGGGCGATACTGGTTTTCGCGGTTCTAGTGCTTTTAGCGAGGTTTGCGGTCATTTTCGTGGGAATGCCTGAAAAACAGTCCTTCGAAGAGCATATCCTCCCTCCGCCTAAGGCAAAGCAAAAGCCTTAAACTCAAACATTAAATTCTTCATTCTGCTTTTAGCTTTTCAAACGGTGATGTTTTCTTGGAAGGGAAATACTGGGTTAATGCGTTCGGGATAGCAATCGCGCTTTTGGTTTACCTGCTCGGGTCGCTCTTTTATGCAGGACCGGCGCAAATCATGTTTTTAGTCAGTTCCTTCGGAATCCTGGCTTTGGCGACGTTGATTCTCGTTTTGCTCACGCCTCTTCTGGTGAGGGTGAAAAACGTTCCACTAACCCGCTTTCTTTTCACGCAACAGCGTTGGATAGGGCTGTACGTGTTTTTCTTCGCGTTAGTGCACGTTTTGCTAGTATACAACTTTTTCTTCAACTGGAATTTCGGAATCATTTTCACCCTTCCGAACAGCGTTTTCCTGGTTTTCGGGCTTCTTGCGTTCCTTACCCTAGCCGTAATATCCTCCACTTCGAACGATTTTGCGATAAGGGCTTTGGGCAGCAGGAATTGGAAGAACGTGCAGCGGCTGGTTTATCTTGTTCTGGTTCTCGTTTTGCTCCACTCGTTCAACGTGGGCTTACTGGTTTTGAACAACCAGCTTTTGCAGGCGGTAATCGTAATAGCGCTGTTGGTTTTGGGGGCTTTGAAGTTCAACGTGATTAAACTCTGATTTGACGGCTTTATTCGTTTTCCCCGATGTACCTGAAAGCGCTGTATACCGCCAAAACCCCTTCTGCAACGCCGGTAATCGCCTGTTTGAATCTCGTGTCGCCCACGTCGCCGGCCGCGTAAACGCCCGGCACATTGGTTTCGGAATTGCGGTTTATCACAATCTCGCCCTTCTCGTTGGTTTTCACGCCGATTGCTTTTGCAATGGAGCTTAGCGGAATGTGCCCTATTTCCAGAAACAGAGCGTCTGCTGGAAATTCTTTTTTCCCTTCGACGGGCTTGTCCAAAACCAACGCCGTCATTTTCTTTCTGTCTCCCTTGATTTCATCAATACTGACGTTCGTGAATACGGAGATTTTCTTGTTTTTCTTTACCCTCTCGCCGTTTATCGGTTCGGGCTTGAGTTCGCCGCCGCGGACGAAAATGAACACTTTCCTTCCGAATTGCGTCAAGAGCAGAGCTTCTTTAGCTGCGCTGTCGCCCCCTCCTACCACGGCTATGCTCTTGTCTTGGTAGATGGGCCCGTCGCACAAGGCGCAGCTGTGCACGCCCCTGTTCCAATATTCTTTTTCCCCCGGAATGCCGAGTTTTTTGATTTCAGTTCCGGTCGCTATCAAGACCGTTCTCGTTTCGAATTCCTTTCCTTCATCGGTTTTTATTTTCCAGTTTTTCCCGCTCTTCGCGATTTTCCCGGCTTTCAAATCCTCGATTTCGACGAATTTCTTGTAATCGAGCGCGTGTTCTTCCAGTTTTTCCGCCAGTTCCAATCCCGTAAGCCTTTTGAAGCCCGGGTAATTTTCGACAACGTCCGTCAATGCAATCGTTCCATATCTCGTTCCCGCCAGGACGAGAGTCTTGAGGTTGAGGCGACCGGCGTACATGGCGCTGCCCAACCCAGTCACACCTCCCCCGATGATTATCAAGTCGTAGAGTTTTTCCGCCATTGGCAACCACTAATTTATTTTCAGCGCAAATCGTTTTCTTTATTGTGTTTAACTGTAAAAGGCTTTAAATTAGGCGAGGGTTTAAACCCGTTTTCTAAGGGGTGGGCTTGTGGGTTCGGGCGGTCTTGAACGGGATGTCGTCGCGTTGAAGAAATCTCCGGTCGCCAGGCTGGTGGAACGGCGCTTGAAGGAGTTTGGGAGAAATCCCGACTGGTTTTCGGAATTGTGCTTTTGCATTTCGACCGCAAACGCTTCCTCCGAGGCCGGATTGCGTTTTCAGGAAAAATCAAGGGGAAAACTGCGGAATGCGAGCGAAAGGCAGTTGGGAGAATGGTTGAAGGAAAGCGGATGCCGTTTTTACAACAACAAGGCGCGGTTTATCGCGGAAGCGAGGGGGAAGCTTGATTCGAAGAAGCTCGAGAAAACCGTGAAGGGTTTTGAAAACGGGTTTCGGGCGAGGGCGTGGCTTGTTGAAAACGTGAAGGGCTTGGGGTGGAAGGAATCGAGCCACTTTTTGAGGAACGTGGGCTTCAAAAACCTGGCGATTCTCGACCGGCATGTGTTGGGCGTTTTGAAAGAGCGCGGGGTTATCCTTGAATTAAAGCTCTCTCCGAAAAAATACCTGGAGATTGAAGAAAAGCTGGAAGCGCTGTGCAGGAAAACGGGCTTGAACCAGGCGGAACTGGACTTGTTCCTGTGGTTTTCGAAGACGGGCAAAGTTTTGAAGTGAAAAGCCGTTTTTTACGCTTTTATTCCGCGGGCTTCAAGAGTTTAACGGGCGCTTGGAAAATGGATTTCGACTGGACGAAAATAATGGAGTGGGACGAGCTGCTCATAGTGCTAGGCCTGGTTTTGCTGGCGCTGGGCTATTTCGAAACTGGCTTTTGGATTACGGCGGTGGGAGTGTTTCTGTTTCTCGCCACGGAAGGATACTTGAATTTTTGATTCTCCTGTTTTAACCGTGCCTCTTCCCCTGCGTTTTCTCCCAACGTTTTTAAGCGGCTTTTCCGTAATAGATTTTTCGCGAAAGGTGGTGTTGGGGTTGGTAAGCTTAGACATTTTGGCGCACGAGGTTACCCTGGTTTTGAGCGCGGTAGTCCTCGTTTTTTGGCTTTCATACTCGCTGATGCTTTGGAACCAGCTGAAGCGTGGAGTGGCTAGGAAAGACTGGTGGATGTCCATGGTTTTCTATTTAGGCATCGGCATGCTCGTGCTTGGGAACTTGATTCTAGCTTCGAGCAAGCTCTACGATTCTCCTTTCGGAGAGCGGGTTTCGATAGGGATAAACATGCTTTCCATGCTGGTTTTCATAGGCGCTTTTTACTTCAGGATGAAGCACGTGCTGAAAAACGATTCTTCGGTAAAGCCGAAAACGGGTAGAAAAGGGAGAAAGCGCTGACACGCCTTCGTTTTAATAACGTTTTTAAACCATTGGTTTCTAAATATAAAAGTCGGGGTTAACGAATTTTCGGTTAGAGAATGGATTCTGCCTTCAGCCATTATCTGGTGCCAAAAATAGAGAAAATGAGCGAAAGCGATGTTTCAGCTCTACTGTCAGGCATGCATTGCGTGAAGGAAGAGCTGCCTTTGATAGAGCTTTCAGACCCGGGTTTGGTCGGAACCGAAGTGGCGCCTGGGGATGTAATCAAGATCCATCGGGATATAGGCGGAATAAAGGACGTTTACTACCGGGTAGTAACCGAAGACTGAACGGTATTGTTTCTGCCCCTTTGGAGCGGGGGGCGTGCGTGGGTTGTTTTTGCGTTTCAAAACGGAAAACGCAAAAAATCAAAAAGAGTGTGGTTGGAAAATGGCGAAGTTTTTCGAAGTGACCGCGTCTTTCTTGAGGGACAACACTATCGTAGACCAGCATCTCGAATCGTTCAACAATTTCGTTGAAAGCGTGATGCAGGAAATCGTTGATGCCCAAAGCGTGATCGAACCCCAGATAGAAGGGTTGAGCGTCAAACTGGGGAAAATACGCGCGGAAAAGCCCATGATCACCGAGCCGGACGGGTCAAGGCGAAGATTATACCCGATGGAAGCGCGATTGCGCGATTTGAATTACTCTTCCCCGCTGTTTTTGGAAATGACGCAGGTTTCCAAGGGCGTGGAGAAGAGGACCGAGGATGTTTACATCGGCGACTTGCCGGTTATGCTGAAATCCAAGTTATGCTATTTGCACGGACGAAACAAGCAAGAGTTACGCCAGATGGGCGAGGACTCGCAGGATCCCGGCGGGTATTTCGTGATAAATGGAACGGAAAAAACGCTCATGATTCTCGAGGACTTGGCGCCCAACCGGATTCTGGTTTCAAAGGAAAAGGAAACGGGAACCGTGCAGGCGAAAATCTTTTCGACGCGCTCGGGTTTCAGGGGGCGTTGTACTGTCGATAGGACGAAGGAAGGGCTGTTGAGCGTGACAATGCCTTCTTACAACAAATCCCTCGAATTGGTTTTGCTTTTGAGAGCTTTGGGTTTGGTTGATTCGGAAAGGATTTTGGAAGTCTTTTCCAGCGACCCCGAAGTGAGGAACGACATTCTTCTTAACTTGGAGGGAGAGACTGAAATCAAGAGCAAGCGGGATGCTCTTGAGGCGATAGGAAAACGCGCGGCGCCCGGACAGCCGGTCGACTACCAAGTAAAAAGGGCCGAATTGCTCGTAGACCGTTACTTATTGCCGCACATTGGGATTGAGGAGAAAAACCGTTTGGCGAAAGCGTATTTCTTATGCCGCATGTCCGAAAGGGCGGTTCTCGTTTCCTACAAGAAAAGGCCTGTCGACGACAAGGACCATTACTCGAATAAACGATTGAAGATTTCCGGAAAATTGATGGAAGAGGTTTTCCGCTATGCATTCCAATTTCTCGTGAAAGACGTCGCCTACCAGCTGGAAAGGGCTAACGTTCGCGGAAGGCGAATGAGCATGTTCGCCATCGTAAGGCCGGATGCTCTTTCGGACAGGATAAAGTATTCCATGGCTACGGGCAACTGGGTTGGAGGGCATACGGGCGTTTCGCAGCCTCTCGACCGTTATAATTTCGTTTCAGCCTCTTCGTTCTTGAAGAGGGTTACTTCGCCTTTGGCGAAAAAGCATCCTCACTACAAGGCGAGGGATTTGCACGGAACCCACTGGGGCCGTCTGGATCCGAACGAAACTCCAGAAGGGCCTAATTGTGGTTTGGTTCGCAATTTGTCTTTGTTCTCGCAGGTTACCGTAGGCTGCAAGGAAGATGTTGAATCGACGCTCAAGAAAATGGGCGTGACGATGAGGGTTTGAAAAAAATGAAGCAAGCTAGCGTTTTTCTGGACGGGAAGTTCGTGGGATTCGTGGACAACGGGCATAAGCTCGTTGACGAACTGCGCAAAATGCGCAGGGGCGGCGGGTTGAACAACGGAGTCAACGCAGCGTACTTCCACAAGACGAACGAGGTTTTCGTGAACAGCGACGAAGGCAGGGCGAGAAGGCCTTTGCTCGTAGTGAAGCAGGGAAAACCTTTGCTTACCGCGGAACTGTCGGAGAAGCTGAAGAACGGGGAAATGCATTGGAAGGACCTTTTGGAAAAAGGAATCGTAGAATTTTTGGATGCGGAGGAAGAGGAAAACGCGTTCGTAGCTTTGAACACCGAAACCTTGACTTCCGAGCATACTCACTTGGAAATCGACCCTCTGATGATTCTAGGTTTCGCCTCTTCGCAATTGCCTTACCCCGAGTACAACATGGCTCCCAGGGTTTTGATGGCGGCGCAGCACGCCAAACAGAGTTTGGGCTTGTACGCTTCCAACTTCAATTTGAGGAGCGACACGCGCTCGCATCTTTTGTTCTATTCCCAACAGCCTTTGCTTCAGACTAGAGCTTACAAGGAACTGAACTTGAAAAACAGGAGTGCAGGGCAGAATTTCGTGGTCGCGGTTTTGTCTTACAAGGGTTTCAACATGAACGACGCTATCGTTCTGAATAAGACTAGCGTCGAGAGGGGAATGGGCAGAAGCGCTTTCTTCCGCTCTTACTCCGCAGTTGAAAGGCGTTATCCGGGCGGCCAGAGGGATTCGTTCGGCATTCCCGAGGAATACGTCCAGGGATACCGCGGGGAAGAGGAATACGCCCATTTGGACGAGGACGGTTTCGCTTCGCCCGAAACTCTGGTGAAAGGGAACTCCGTGCTCGTTGGAAAATCTTCGCCTCCCAGGTTTTTGAAGGAAATTTCGGCGTTGGATGTGGAAGGGGAGAGGAGGAGGGAGTCGAGCGTTGCAGTCCGGGGTAATGAGGAAGGGACTGTTGATGCCGTCATTTTGACTGAAACCCCGGCAGGCAACAAGTTCGTTAAAATCCGCGTTAGGAAAACGAATGTTCCCGAGGTCGGCGACAAATTCGCTTCGCGCCACGGGCAGAAGGGAGTCGTTTCTTTGCTTTTGCCTCAGGAGGACATGCCTTTCACAAAGGATGGCGTAGTTCCCGATCTGATCATCAACCCGCACGCCATTCCGGGAAGAATGACCGCGGGGCATCTGCTTGAAATGCTCGGGGGGAAAGCGGCGTCGCTTGAAGGGCAATTGAAAGACGCGACCGCGTTTACGGGCGATAAACAGCAGGATTTCGAGAAAATGCTGGCTGAAAACGGGTTTTCGCCCGCAGGGCAAGAGGTTTTGTACGACGGGAGGACGGGGTTGCGCTTGTACGCCACCATTTTCGTCGGAGTGATTTACTATCAGCGTTTGCACCACTTGGTTTCATTAAAGCTTCACGCCCGCTCGAGGGGTCCGGTGCAGATGCTGACGCACCAGCCTACCGAAGGAAGGGCTCGCGAAGGAGGATTGAGGCTGGGAGAGATGGAAAGGGATTGTTTCATCGGCTTCGGGGCTGCGCTTTTGTTGAAGGAAAGAATGATGGACTCGAGCGATAAGACGGTGGAATTGGTTTGCGCGAATTGCGGTTCGCTCGCTTTCACCGACCGCCAGAAGAACAAGAGTTTCTGCGCGTTGTGCGAAAGCACGGACGTCGAGCCTGTGGAAATGAGTTACGCCTTCAAATTGTTGTTGGACGAGATGCGGAGCATAGGGATATTTCCGAAGCTGAAGCTTACGGACAGGGCTTGAGAAAATAGAAAAGGTGTTTGTTGAATGAAAATAGTTGGAAGCATCGGGTTTTCGATTTTTTCCCCTGACAACATCAGGAAGATGAGCGCGGTCAAGATAACCGTTCCCGACACTTACGACGAGGACGGCTATCCCATAGGCGGCGGGTTGGCCGACCAGAAGCTGGGAGTCGTGGATCCGGGTTTGAAGTGCCGCACTTGCGCAGGGAGGATGAAAGACTGTCCGGGGCACAGCGGGCATATAGAATTGGTCAGGCCGGTTGTTCACGTCGGGTTTGCGAAGTTGGTTTACCAGCTTTTGAAAGCTTCCTGCAGGAAGTGCGGGAGGATAATGCATTTGTCCAGCGAACTTGACGAGATGAAAAGGTCGTCTGAATGCCCGCATTGCGGGGAGAAGCAGTATAAAATAAAATTCACCAAGCCGACGAGCTATTACGAGGAGGACAGGAAGCTTTTGCCGAACGAAATACGCGAAAGATTAGAGCACATTCCGGACGAGGATTTGAAAGTAGCGAGAATAACAATCCGCCCGGAATGGGTTGTAATGACTGTTTTGATCGTTCCTCCGGTTACCGTCCGCCCTTCCATCACGCTTGAAACAGGAGAGAGAAGCGAAGACGACCTTACGCATAAGCTGGTGGATATCCTCCGCATAAACCAACGCCTTGAGGAAAACATCGAAGCGGGAGCGCCGCAGCTGATCATCGAGGATTTGTGGGAGTTGCTGCAGTATCACGTTACTACCTATTTTGATAACGAAAGCGCCGGAATTCCTCCGGCACGCCACCGTTCGGGAAGGCAGTTGAAAACCTTATTCCAAAGGCTCAAAGGAAAGGAAGGGAGATTCCGTTATAACCTGAGCGGAAAGAGGGTTAATTTTTCCGCGAGAACGGTCATTTCGCCCGATCCAACGCTGGGAATAAATGAGTTGGGAGTTCCGGAAGAAATCGCCGCAGAACTGACTCTTCCGGTTAGCGTGACATTGTGGAATCTCGAAGCTGTAAAGGAAATGATCAAAACCCATTCGGACAAGATCAATTACGTAATCCGCCCCGACGGAAGAAGGAAGAAACTGACCGATACGAACATCGAAGAGGTTTTGGCGGAAATCACGCCGGGCTATACTCTCGAAAGGCAGTTGTTGAACGGCGATGTCGTCGTGTTCAACCGGCAGCCTTCGTTGCACCGCGTGTCGATGATGTGCCATGAGGTAAAAGTATTGCCCGGAAGGACTTTCAGGTTTAACGTTGCCGTTTGCAACCCTTACAACGCCGATTTCGACGGGGACGAAATGAACATTCACGTTCCCCAGACCGAGGAAGCTCAGACTGAAGCGAAATTGCTGATGAGCGTTCAGGAAAACATCCTCTCGCCGCGCAACGGCTCTCCGCTCGTTACGCCGGATCTGGACCAGATTACGGGATTGTATTTGCTTTCTATGGACGATTTCGTCATTTCGAAGAAGGAAGCTTGCGACTTGCTGAATTCGGCGGGCGTGGTGACGGATTTCGACAAGAACACGGTTTCGGGAAAGGAAATTTACTCTTTGATATTGCCGAAGGAATTCGACTTCAAGATCGAGAGCAAGCACAATGCCGTTAAAATAAAGGACGGAAGGCTGGTTGAAGGGTTTATAGATGCAAGCGCGAGCAGGAAGGTCGTGAAGGAAATCTTTATGAAATTGGGAAGCGATGCTGCGAGAGAATATATAGACAAGGCGGCGAAGCTTTCGGTGCAAGTGGTTTACGATTACGGGTTTTCACTAAGTTTAAAGGATTATTACCTGCCTCGAGAGGCGGTGGACCAGATAAACGCCTTGTACGAAGAGGGCAAGAGGAAGCTGGAAGAGCTCGTGAAGAAATACAAGACAAAAAAACTCGAAAGATTGCCGGGCAAGACTTTGAAGGAAACGCTTGAAGAGCAGGTAATGAACATCGTCGAATTGATCCGCTTCCACTGCTGGAGCATCGTAAAGGAAAAAATCTCGAAAACGCCCGTTAACATCAACGGAAAGATTTTGGAAAACAATTCGTCTTTGCTGATGGCCGCCGCGGGAGTGAAGAACAAGCCCATAAACGTAGTCCAGATGGCGGCTCTCGTAGGACAGCAGGCGGTTCGCGGAAAACGCCCCGCATCGGGTTACAGGGGAAGGCTGTTGACTCATTTCAAGAGAGGGGATTTGAGCGATTACGCCCGCGGTTTCGTCAGCTCCAATTACAAGAGCGGGTTGAGCGTCGTTGAATACTTCTTCCACGCTGCCGGAGGGCGTGACAGTGTCGTGGACAAGGGAGTCAACCCGGCCAAGACCGGTTATATGCAGCGCAGGCTGATCAACGCGCTTCAGGATTTCGTTGTTTGGGAAGACCAGAGCGTCCGAGACAGCGAAGGAAAATTGATTCAATTCAAGTACGGCGGGGACGGTTTGGATCCTTCCACCGGAAAACCGATTGCTTACGGAGAGCCTGTCGGCGTAGTCGCAGCGCAAAGCATCGGGGAACCGGGCACGCAAATGACTCTCAGGACTTTCCACTACGCGGGAGTCGCTTCTCTCGCGCAATTCGGGTTTACGCGGCTAGTGGAATTGGTTGACGCGCGGAAATCGCCCAAAAAGCCGGTCATGGAAATCTTCCTGAAGAAAAGCGTTTCGGGCGATTTCGAGAAAGTAAAACAAATCGCGGCGGGCATTGAAGAGGTTTCGCTTGACGACGTTGCGGAAATCAAGGAGAATTTCGACCGGAAGATCGTGCATATCGTTTTCGACCCGCAGAAATTCAAGGATTCCAACGTGAAGGAGAAGGACGCGATTGCGGAAATAGCGAAAGTTTCCCCCCAATTCAAGCAGGAAGGGCATGAACTGACGATCAAAACCAAGGAAGATTCTTTGAAGAGCATTCGCAGGATGACGAACCGCTTCCGCGAAATCCACTTGGGCGGAATAAAGGGAATACGAAAGGCGATTATCGTCGAAAAGAAGGGAGAACGGGGGAGCGAGTATACGATTGCTTCGGACGGTTCGAACTTGAAGGAAGTTTTCAAGATAGAGGCGGTCGACGGTTCCAGGACCATTACGAACGACATCATGGAAATCAACGAAGTGCTGGGAGTTGATGCTGCGAGAAACGCCATAATCCAGGAGATCAACAAGGTTTTGGAAATGCAGGATTTGACTGTCGACCCGCGTCATATAATGCTCATTGCAGATGCGATGACGTTTTTGGGCGCGGTGAAGAGCGTTGGAAGGCACGGTTTGGCGGGGCAGAAGAAGAGCGTTCTCGCGAGGGCGGCTTTCGAGGAGACGGCGAAGCATTTGCTGAACGCGTGCATTTACGGGGAAGAGGATACGCTGCAGGGAGTAGCCGAGAATATAATCATCGGCCAGACGATTCCGGCGGGAACGGGCAAAGTGCGTTTGGAAATGAAGTTCGATTAAAACCCTCTTTACTTAAACGCCTTGTTTTTATACCCTATTCGGTTAATCAGTTTCAACTCTGCGCTTTTCAAAAAAGCGTTGTAAGAGAAGGAGGGGTAAACAATGGCGAAAATGGAATCGGTGTGTGCGTGCGGAATGCACTTGTGCGGAAAGTGCAGCCCGTTGATCTTGCTGTTCGGAATCCTGTTCCTCGTAGAGGGGCTGGGCTTTTTCACCGCTTCGTGGTTCAACTTCACCACGATTTTCGGCGCGTTCTTCGCCCTGTGGGGCTTGTCCGCATTCATGAAAATGTAAGCCGGCTTTTCCGGCTTCCTTTTTTTTCTTTCTTTTTTCCCACTTTGCTTTTTTTCCGCACTTCTTTTTTTATAAACGCGTTTCGGGTTGCATAGCCTTTAAAACCCCGAGCGGCTAATGCGGTTGCTTCACTTGGCAAGAGGGTGGTGTGGAAGATGGCTAAGAAAAGAAAGGGTAGCAAGAAAAAGAAAGTCCGCGCGAGAAGAAAAGAGAGCGTCAGGACAACCCGCGTTTTGTCCAGGATTATGAGCGCTCCAGGAGAAAGCACTGGAAGGCTATAAACTGTTTATTTTATTTCCCTTTTCCCGCATATTTTTCTCATGTCCTCGCCCAGGCAGCTGTTAGAAACCTTGAGGTCTTCCTTTAACGATTCGCCAGAGCGCATTCTCATAATCGACCCCAAGACCGGCAAAATTGTCCACGCGAACGACACTTATCTCGGCCAATATCCGGAAGACACGCTTGAAACGCTTAGGAAAAAGCATATTCTCGCGGATCTTAACGAAGAGTGGGAGATAACAAAAAAAATAAGGAAGCTGCTTGCAGAAGGCGCGCCTTTTAGCGAAATCGGCAGACGGCTTGCGGCTGGGGAACAACAGAAATACGATTTGATTCACACTGTAGGAAAAACCTATCGGCTCGGCAAAAAACCCGCGTTTCACGTTTTATCCTCTATCACCAT
Source organism: Microcaldota archaeon (assembly GCA_964408425.1). GTDB lineage: Archaea > Micrarchaeota > Micrarchaeia > Norongarragalinales > Norongarragalinaceae > UBA10210. The sequence continues at coordinate 41,823 of CAYOZI010000001.1, read as the reverse complement.
TCCGGCAACTGAAGTTGAAAAAACCGCTTTTGAAACGGCCGGGAAGATTCAGCAGGATTTTTTGCGCAGTTTGCAGCGAAGCTTGGCAAGCAGGCACGCGGTTTCGGGAGCTCACGTTCAAAGGCAGGCTGACTTGGGAGTCGCCGCTTTCGCGGAACTGCACGACCAGCTGGGCAGGGAAGACGAGAAAGCGCGAAACTTGGCTGATGCTTTCAGGCACCGGTTTCCGAACGTTACCAACCCGCAGATGGTAAAGCTTTTGGACCGCCGGCAGTTGAGCTTGGTGCAGTTGTACGCCCTTGTCCACGATTTGGGGAAAATAGGGATTCCCGACGATATTCTCACTCGCGACACTACGAAAAAGCCTTACACCCAGAAAGAGTGGAGGCTGATGACCAGGGGGCACATGGTGGAAACAAGAAAGCTGGTCGTTCACGGGATCGGGCTCGCTGAAGGGGTGGAGCCGACTGAAGGGATAGCTATAGGCCATCATGAAATGCCCAGCGGAAAGGGGTATCCGTTAGGAAAAATGGAGCCTGACTTGACTATCGGCGATACGATCGGGAAACTGGTGGACGTTTTCGACGTGATGACGTCCAAACGCGAGTACAAGCGCGCTTCTAGAACCCCGAAGCCTTACTTGCTTGAAGTAGCCAGAAAGGCGGGTTCGCACGGGGATTTTGCGTTCGAATCCGCAAGGTGGTTCGTAGACCATTTTCCGCAAATACTGGGGAGATATGTAGGGCGGATTCAGGCGAGGATGGAAGACGTTTCAGGCAACCTCCAGTCCATCCGCGGGCAGATTAAGACGCTGGAGGACGACCACGCGGCGTTTTTGTCCGACGAGGAAAAAATAATGGCGAAAAGGGATTACCTGCGGGCGTTCAGGGGTTACGGCAGGTTTTCAAAAACCCAGACGGTGGCGTATGAAAAGAAAATTTTCAGGAACAGGCTGTCACAGTTGAAAAACGATTTGACGTACTTCCAAAAGGAGTATAACGAGTTCAAGCGGGAGTACGACTCGCGGTCACGCTGGCTGAATTACAAGTACCAGCAGTTCAACGAGTATCGGAAGGATTTGGGGCTGTCACCTTGGCTGTACCAGCACGAGCGCCAGTCGCGGGGAGGAAAGCGCAGGGAGTAATCCCTTCACGCCTGTTTGCACGCGTTTTTTCACGGAAAGCAAACAAGTTCTTTAATCCGGACTGTTTTTTCTTTTAATGCGCTTTTCCCTCCGCGGCGACAGCAGGGTGAAGTTGTTTTCTTTGGCTCACAAGCGCCAAGAGCCTGGCGGCTGGTTTGTCGTGGGGCGGAGGGGAACGTCTGATTACCTCGACGTTTCCAGGGTGGGTTTTGAAATAATCCTTTTGCTGAAAAAAGGAAAGACTATTGCAGAGGCGGAACGCGCGGTGCGAAGGAAGTTCGGGGAGGATTACGACGTAAAGGGGTTTGTTTCGAAACTGGCTTCCAACGGAATGGTTGAAAAAGTCGACGGAAAGCCTTTGCCCGTCAGTAAAGAGAGTTTCACGGACTTGAGCTCGCGCATTCCGTTAAAGCGCGAAAAAATCGGCTTTTTGTTTTCAAAACGAGCGCTTTTCGCTTGCCTGCTGGTTTTGGGAGCGGGGGCGTCGGTGGTTGCAAGCGACTTTTCTTATTTCTTAAACTTCCGCAATTTTATTTTCACCGACTCGCTGGCGTTGCTTTTGCTTTCCTCCCTAGTGTCGTCGTGGATTCTGGTGGCTTTGCACGAGCTGGCGCATTACACTGCTGGTTTGCATTTCGGCGCGAAGCCGAAATTCGGGCTGACTGTGAGGCTGCAGTACGTGATTGCCTTCACCGAACTTTCGGACTTGTACCTGCTGGAAAGATGGAAGAGATATGCAGTCTTCCTGTCGGGAATGGTTTTCGACGGGCTGGTGCTTTCCATAGCTGCGAGCTTGGTGTGGGCTGGCGGTGCGGGCGTTTTGGCACTTCCGCTGTGGCTAGTGAAATTTCTGAAGTTCGTGGTTCTCATGGAAATTTTCGGGCTGGTGTGGCAGACGATGCTTTTCCTGAGGACGGATTTGTACTACGTTTTGGAAAACCTGTGGGGGATTGAGGATTTGCACGGCGAGTCGCTGCGAAACCTGCGTTTCGTCGCCTCGCACCTGTCCGGAGGGCGCCCGTTCCACTCTGTTTTCAAGACCGAGATTAAAAAACGGTATATTTTGTTTTACAACGCCGTGTTGACCATTGGCTTGGCGGCGAACGTTTTAATGCTTATCCTGTACGAGCTTCCGATCACGATTTTCCTGTTCTACCTTTCGCTCACGCGTCTGTACGCTTCCTTGAATTCAAGGGTTTTCCTTGAGTACCTGGATTCGGCGGTTTTCCTCTTCGTCTTCGTCTTTAATTTCCTGGTTTTGTTCGTAGCTTTCCTGGAATCGCGCCCGTCGTCGCGAAGGGGCTTGAAGCACCTCTTCGTTTCCTGCCGCGGGCTGGTGCAACCCCTGTACGCTTTGGGTTGGAAGCACCACGTGCAAAGGTTTTTGGACGACTGCAAGAGGCAGGACGACGGCGTGGGGGGACAAGATGGAAAACGTTAAAAAAGACGCTCTACCTATAACCGTTTTCCAAAAATTTTTTCAGTGAACGGCATGGTGTTGGGTTTTGATCCGCTGGTGGAGATCGCTCTCATTTCGCTAGTGTTTTCGCTCGTCAGCTATGCGGCGAACAAGACGCTGGGACAGAGGGATAAGGTGAAGGCTTTCCAGAAGGAAGTGAAGGAATACCAGAATGAAATGCAGAAGGCGTTGAAGGCGAACGACTCGAAGAAGCTCGAGGAATTGAAGAAGCACGACAAGGAGTTCAACGACAAGATGATGCAGATGGTTTTGATGCCTTGGAAGGCGAGCATCATCATCCTTCCGATAGCGTGGATTCTGATCGCTTGGGTTTTGCCGCCGTTGTACCCGGGTTTCGTAATCCTGCTTCCGTTCGACATCCATACTTCCGCCATCCTCTCGCTGACTTTCTATTCGAACATCCTGCATACGGCCGCTTACGGGACGACGGGGTTCTTCATCGTTTGCGCGATTGTCTTCGGGCTTTTGCTCGAGCCCATAGGCTCGAGACTATGGCCGGCAAAGCAATAATTGCTATTTACGGTGAGTGGTGGAATTGGGTTTCGTTCATCCCAAGGCTGAAGTCGATCCTAAAGCCGAGATCGGGAAGAACGTTTACGTTGCGGCTTTCGCCTGCATTCGCGCGGACGAGGGCAGCATTGGCATCGGTAACAACACGAGCATTCAGGAGTCTTGCGTTGTGCACGGAAAAAACGTTTCAATAGGGAATAACGTTACGGTCGGGCATGCTGCGGTGGTGCACGGGTGCAAGGTGGGGGACAACGTTCTCGTCGGGATGAATTCCACTCTGTTGAGCGGCTGCGAGATCGGAGAGTGGAGCATAATCGCAGCTGGGGCGGTAGTTACGGAGCGAATGATTGTTCCGGCGTACAGCGTGGTTGCGGGCGTTCCGGCGAAAATACTGCGTTCAACGACGGAGAAAGACCGGGTTTTGATAAAATCCTCTTGCGAGAATTACCTGCAAAAGCTCAAGTCAATGGGAAAATTCGAATAGGCATTTAAACCCCGCAAAGCTCTTTTAAGCGCAAAACCGTTAATCGTTCCAATATGAGAATCGCCATTTCGGGCTTGACCGGATGCGGGAATTCCACCGCCTCAACGCTAGTCTCGCATTCTTTGAAGCTGAAGAAATTCAATTATACCTTTCATAATCTCGCCGAGGATTTGGGGATGCCTTTCGACAGGCTTCATGAGTTTGCGGAAAAAAACCCGAAGTACGATTACTTGCTGGACAAAAAGCAGATAGAGTTCGCATTGAAGGAAAAGGATTGTGTTGTGGGGACGCGCCTTGCCGTTTTTTTGGGCGAGATTGCGCCGAGGCTGAAACTGAAAAAACCTCGTTTTGATTTGAAAGTTTGGCTGAAAGCGCCTTTGCATGTGCGTGCAAAGCGGTTGGCCGAAAGGGATTCGAGGAGTTTCGAACAGGCGGTTAGGGAGGTAGTGTATAGGGACGATTCCAACAAAAAACGGTATTGGGCGTTGTATAAATTGCATTACGACCCGCCGAAAGGATGTTTGGTTATAGACAACGAAAAGCTGGATGCGCTGCAAACCGCGAAGGCGATTGCCGACGCGGCTGAAAAACTGAAGAGGAAAATGCGGAAGAAAAAACCGAAAGGCAGAAAAGGCGGGAAAACAAAGAGAACAAGAGCGAAACGGTGATTTTCTATGACCAGGGTTTTTCAGAAGGGCGTGAAAGCAATCGTTCTCAAGGGAAGGAGAAAAGGGCAGCCTGTCGAAGTGACGGAAGTGGTGGACAACGCTTTCGTGAAAGTCAAGCTTGCGAAGGGAAAAGAGAGGAAGATGAACGTCAAGCACCTGATGCCCGCATAAGCCTATTTTCTTCTTCCTAGCCACCAAGGTTTTGAAAAGTCTATCTTGGGATACGCTTTTTTGATTAAAGCTTCGGCTTCATCCTCGTTCTGCGGTAGTTTCAAGCCCTTTTCCCTTACGCGCTTTCCCAAAACCATTTCTACTATCTCGGCTGTTTTGGCCAGTGGTTTCGCTTCCTGTTCTTTGGCTATCTCTTCCGATATTCCTCTAATTTCGTCCTCATGGAATTTTTCGGAGATAACCCGTGACGCTATTTCCGTAACCAGAGTCGATTTGACGCCTTTTTCTCTCAGTGTCCTTCTCAGGGGACTTTCGAGAAGAGATCTTGCTAGTACCTGTCTATACCGCGGCTCTGAAATATTATGCGTTTCCTTTTGGTTCATTCTCTTGGCTTCCGATGTGTAGCCATGTACTACCGGTCTACTATCGAAAATCCGTCCTACCTCCGTGCTTCCGCGTCTAGCCAGTTCATGATATGGCGGAGAGTGCATGTGCCCCAGTCTAGCGTAAACTCGTATCTCCTTCTCGTTACGTAACTCCGGATAGGCTGTTGTAAACTGCTGAACAAGCTTTTCAGCATTCTGGACGATATTTTCGTCTCTGATTCGTTGGTGTTTATTTTCAAGCAGGACGTGTTCATGCCGGCTTTTTAGTGCTTTTTCAAACTCTCCTGTTACAAACGCTAACCTCGAATCCTTGGAATAGTTCGCAGACTCTTCGAGCAATTGAGCTTCATTTGGCACAAATGATTCTAGGCCGCACATTCGAACTTTGTATGCGTCGAGCATTTCCTCGACTTCTTTACGATCGAATTCTCCATACTGCCGCCTTTCAAAACCTTGAAGAAAGCTTATTCTCCTTGCAGCATCCTTCCTGATTTTTTGCAGTTCTCTATTGAACGGCACCAAATCCTCGGGGTCAAAGATCATCTGCTCTTTCGCGTAAAAGTGCGGCTTGAATTCCTTCAATACCGCTCGGATGTGTCTAGCATCTTCTGCCGTGGCATGGGGCCCGTAGTGAAACAACAACCTGAGCTTAGGGGCTGGCGGCTTTTGTTGTTCGACCGTATCTTTCGGTGTTGCTCTCGAATTTTCCGGCTTTTCACGTCGCGTCTTTCCCATATGCTTAATCTATCGTTCCACTCTATTTTAAATCATGATTCGCCTGCAAGAAATCGAGTGCAAGGTAGGGGAGCCTCCTTCCGAGCGTTCGCTTGAAGAAAAAATAAGGAAGGGGGTTTTCATTCTCGACAAGCCTTCGGGGCCTTCAAGCCACGAGGCTGCGGCTTTCGTGAAAAAAATCTTGGGGCAGTCGAAAGCCGGGCATTCGGGAACTTTGGACGCGAACGTTTCCGGCGTTTTGCCCGTTCTGCTGGAGGAAAGCACGAAAGCGGCTAAGTATTTGCTTGGCTCGAGGAAAAAGTACGTTTGCGTGCTGCGTCTGGGGGAAAACAAAAGCAAAAAAGAAATCGAAGATGCGTTTTCGCATTTCAAGGGAAAAATCTTCCAGAAGCCGCCTCTCGAGAGCGCTGTAGTCAAGAAAATGCGCGTTCGCGAGGTTTTTGAACTGGCGGTTTTAGAAGCGGAGGGGAAATACGTTTTGTTCGAGTGCGACGTGGAAGGCGGGTTTTACGTGAGAAAAATCTGTTTCGATGTTGGAGAAGTTTTAGGGTGCGGCGGGGAAATGGCGGAATTGAGGAGGGTTTACGCCGCCGGTTTCACTGAAAAAGAAGCCCATTCTCTTCAGGATTTGAGCGACGCGTTTTGGCTGTGGACGGAAAAAGGGGAAGACAAAGAACTGCAAAAAATGGTGCTGACTCTCGAGGAAGCGTTGGAAGGGAAGCTGAAAAAGGTTGTCGTGGATGACGGGGCGATAAAACCCATCACCACCGGAGCGAATCTGGCTATTCCGGGAATAGTTTCGCTGGATGAATCTATTGAAAAAAACGAGAGCGTGCAGGTTTTAAACGGCATGGGGGAAATAATCTGTTTTGCCAAAGCGTTGATAGATTCGAAGGAAATCGTTTCGAGGGCGCAATCCGGGAAAGGCGGCTTGGCTTTCGACGTGGAGAGGGTTGTGCATGGCTGAACGCGTTCAGGGTTCGGAATTGTTCAAAAAGACCGTGGTCTTTTCATTTCATGAAAAGCATTTCGACCAGGTTCCGGGGCTTTTCGACTGGGTTCTGGCAAATTCCAAGCATAATGTAGCTCCGTCGCAGGCTAAGGCTTTTTTGAATTCACTGCAACGCGTTGAAGATCTGGAGTACCTGCACAACCCGCTGCTTTACACGAGCGAACAGAGGGTTGCTTTCGGTTTCAATCCCGACTCTAGGGAAATCCAAGTGAGGGTTTGGCACAATCTTTCTCACTACGCCGGTTTCAAAAGCGATGAAGCCGTTAGGGGCGCTATCTCCAGCCACCTCGGGTTTTTGAAGGGCTTGAAGGCGTTTTTGGAAGAAAAAGGGATTACGGCGTCAGAAGAGCATCGTGGTTAGCGTTTGCAAGCCAACGGAATGCTTTTTAAACGCGTTTTTGCATTATTGTAGAGTTGAGATTAAAGCTCTTTGGAGCTTCGCTCGGCTTTTTTCCCGAAGTGTTTTTAACCGCGAAAAAGCAAATTGTTTTTCGCGCCGGGATGGCAGAGCGGTAATGCGCACGCCTGGAAAGAAACTGTTTCTGGTTGCTCCGTTCGGAGCGCACCGGCAACTTTCCTTCAAAGCGTGTGGCCGAAAGGCCTCCTGAGTTCGAAAAGCTTTTCTTTCCAAAAAAATTTTGGTAAGGAAGGAAAACGGAAATCTCAGTCCCGGCGCTTTTATTTTTCGATAAAAGCTGTTTTTGGGTTTAAGGTGCGGAAAATTGGCTGATGAAACGAAGAAAGGTTCTGGCGGCTTTAGCGGCAAGCAGGCGAAAAACCAGGAGCCTGCAAAACCACAGTCCCAGCCTGTCGGTTCCACCACGCAATCCCAGAAATTCGCCAAGAGAAAGCATTTGGAAAACAAGGAGTTTCGCGGAATACTCCGTATCGTAGGCCAGGATGTGGACGGGCATTTTACCGTTGCTGAAGCTTTGAGGAAAGTCAAGGGAATAGGGCATAATTTGGCTTCAAACCTGGCTATTCCGGTTACAACCAAACTGAACGTCAGCTTGAGCGAGTTGATAGGGAATTTGAGCGAAGAGCAGACTACGGAATTGGAGGGGATAGTGAAATTCCCGCAAAAATTCGGGGTCAAGAATTTCATGCTAAACCGGCAGCAGGATATCGATTCGGGAGAAGCGAAGCACTTGCTCATGGCGGAATTGGCTTTCGCGAAAAGGCAAGATATTACTCGCGAGAGGGATTCACGTTCGTACAGGGGTTGGAGGCATTCGATAGGCCAGAAAACCAGGGGACAGCACACGCGCACCACCGGAAGGACCGGAATGACCGTCGGAGTGCTGAAGAAGGCAGTAAAGGCAGCGAAGGCCGCAGCCGCAACCGGAGCGCAGGAAAAATCGGGCGGCGAGAAGGAAAAGAAGTAATGATTGCATAACGGTGTTTTTGAGTGGGAGATCCTGTTAGGAAATCAAAGAAGTACGAGCGTCCGAAAAAGCTCTGGGACAAGAAGAGGATAGAAGAGGAAGGGGCTTTGAAGACCGAGTTCGGACTCAAGAACTCCCGAGAATTGTGGATAATGCAGACGATTTTGAGGCGAATAAGGCGCGAGGCTAGACGCTTGCTAAGCGGAAAGGGCGCTAACGCCGAAATCCGTTCAACCCAGCTTCTGGCGAGGTCGAAAAAGTTTTTCGTCCAGAAAGAGGATTTGACTCTCGACGACTTGCTTTCTTTGAGCGTGAAGGACGTGTTGCAAAGGCGTTTGCAAAGCATTGTCGTGAAAAAACGCCTGGCAAAAACAATGCATCAGGCTAGGCAGTTCATTACGCACGGGCACGTGAGCATCAACGGAATGCACGTTTCTTCTCCTTCTTACCTGGTTTCTTTTGCTGAAGAGGCGAACGTCAACTGGTCGGGAAAGCCGTTGGGTTCGTTCGAAAAAATGGATGAAAAGCCGGCAGTTGTCATTACCGAAAAAACGGAGCCGGTTGCCGCGTCGGGTTGATGATTGAAAATGGTTACTGAAGAAATTGTTGAAAACGAAAAGCCGGTTGAGTCTACTGCCAAGCCCGTGGCCCAAGCGCCGGTTTCAGCCCCCGTTTCAGCCCACGCCCCGTCCGGATTCAGGAGGGACGACCGCAGGATATTCAACCTGGAAGGAAAATGGGGTGTCGCCCATATTTTCTCGTCCAAGAACGACACGATCATTACGATTACGGATTTGAGCGGAGCGGAAACCATTTCCGTCGGAAGCGGCGGAATGATGGTCAAAAGCGACAGGGAAGAGGGAGGGCCTTACGCTGCTATGCAAGCGGCTTTCCGCGCTTCGGAAAAGGCGAAGGAACGGGGCATAATCGGAGTGCACGTCAGGGTGCGCGCTCCGGGCGGACATCATTCTAAAACCCCGGGTTCGGGCGCGCAGGCTGCAATTCGTGCGTTAGCTCGAAGCGGGTTACGCATTGGTAAAATCGAAGACGTTACCCCCTTGCCTACCGACACAACCAAGAGGCCCGGCGGAAAGAGGGGTAGGAGAGTTTAAGTTTTTCAAAAAATTGAAATACAATCGTTCGGGTGCATGTGTTGATGAAAATTGTAAGCGAAGACGAAAAGACTCTCGTGTTGCGTTCCGAAAAGGAATCGCCCGCGCTGCTGAACGCCATAAGGAGGGCTGTGATTTCAGAAATCCCGTGCATGGCTATCTCGAGCATTGATTTTTACGAGAACAACTCGGCGTTTTTCAACGAATATCTTTCAAACCGGATGGGGCTTATACCGTTGACGTGGGAGAGCGGGATTGCTGATGATGCAAAGATATCGTTTTCGCTGAACGCCGAGGCGGTGGAAGAGCCGAAGACTGTTTACAGCCGGGATCTCGTTTCAGCCGATGAAAAAATACGCGTTTTCTCGGAAAACATTCAGATTGCCGTTTTGAACAAGGGCCAAAAACTGCGTTTGGAAGCGTTTGCGGAAAAAGGCACTGCAAAAATCCACGCGCGCTTCCAGAGCGCCGTCGCTTCGTACGGCCATTCTTCCGAATTCAAAGCTTCTTCGAAATGCAAGAAATGCTCTTCCCCCATGAAGCCTTTCGCACCGTTGGAGGGAAAGAAAGACCTTCATGAAAACTCGTACTTGTGCGGAAACTGCGAAAAGCAAGGCGAGCAAAGCAAGGATTTTCTGTTTATAGTAGAGTCGTTCAACAACCTTTCCGCAAAAGAGCAGTACGAAAGGGCGTTGAAAGTTTTGGAAGGGAAAGCAAAGGCTTTGGACAAGGAATTCAAGTGAGTGAAAATGCATGTGAGGGCGGTTCCCAACGCGAAGAATTTCGGGGTTGCGTTTGAAAACGGGATTCTGAAAATACGCGTCCGCGCCCCTGCCGAGGGAGGCAGGGCGAACGGGGAATTGGAAAAGTCGCTCTCGAAGTTTTTGGGAAAAAAAGTGAAGATAACGAAAGGATTCAAGTCAAGGAAAAAGGAAATTTTGATTGAAGGTTTGAGTGATTCGGAGGTCGTGCAAAAGGTTAATTCCCTGCCAAGCCGAGTTTAATTGCGCGCAAGCAGGGGTGGCAGAGCCTGGTCAAATGCGCTGGCTTGAGGTGTCAGTCTCTTAGGAGTGCCTGGGTTCAAATCCCAGCCCCTGCACGTTTTCGCTTAATTGGTGTTGAAGAAAAATGAAGAAATCGAAGTTCAGAGGTCCGGAAAGCCTGGAAACGATAAAGCTCCTGGGCTTTCTGGAGAAGACCGCACGGAAAAACAAGTCGGGCGCATGGCGGGTTATTGCGGAGTTTATGCTGAAGCCCGCTAGAAGGAAAAAGGGGAAGGTTGTCAATTTATTCAAGCTCGAGAAATTCGCGAAAGACGGGGACGTAATCGTAGTTCCGGGCGTTTTGCTGGGGCAGGGAGAATTGAAGAAAAAGATCACGGTTGCAGCGTTCAAGGCGAGCGCTAGTGCGAAAGCAAAATTGGGTTCGAGCCTCATCTCTTTGAGGGCATTGGCTGAAAAGAACCCCGAAGGAAAGAAAATAAGGATTTTCGGATAATGTGGTTGAAATGTTTGTAATTAACGGGGACAAGGCGATTTTCGGGAGAGTCTTGGCCTTCGCCTCAAAAAAGCTTCAGGAGGGCGAGCAGGTAGTAGTCGTAAACGCGGAAAAAATAGTTTTTTCCGGCAATTCCGACTTCATCGTATCGCGTTATCGCGACAAGCGCAACATCCAGAACAAGAGCAATCCCGAACACTCGCCTAAATATCCCGTTCGTCCGGATATGTTTTTGAAGTACGTTTTGAGGGGAATGCTTCCAAAGAAGAAAGCGAGCGGGAAAAAGGCGAGGGAATTATTCAAGGCATTTTTGGGAATGCCGAAGGAATTCGAGGGCAAGGCGCAAAAATTCTACAAGACTTCGGATGATTTGAAAATAGCGTTCGTTTCTCTGGGCGAGGTTTGCTCTCGCTTGGGATGGAAAAACGGTTGAAAGTGATAAAAAATGGCTGATGAAGTTAAAGTTGAAAAGAAGAAGAAAACGCGAAAGAAAAAGCAGATAGTAACCCGCGGAAAGCGGAAAGAGGCAATAGCTCGGGCTTACATCAAGGCCGGAAAAGGCATTATACGCATTAACGGGCTTTCGTTGAATTCTTACGCCAACCCTTTTGCACGGCAAATAATCGCAGAGCCGTTATCGTTCTTGCAGGAGCCTTACGATTTCGACATTTCCATAACCACCAACGGCGGTGGAATAATGGGCCAGGCGCAAGCGGCCAGAACGGCAATCGCCCGCGCTTTGATCGAGTTCAGGAAGGATGGCGAAGAGCTGAAGAAGCAGTTTCTCGAGTTCGACAGGAGCTTGTACGTCGAGGACGCCCGAAGGGTTGAACCTAAAAAATTCAAGGGGCCCAAAGCAAGGGCAAGGTTTACGAAATCTTATCGTTAAGAGGGTGAAGGAAAAATGTTGGTTCCAGTCCGTTGTTTCACGTGCGGAAAGCCCATTGCCGAGAATTGGGAGGAGTTCAAGCAGCGCACCACTTCGGGAGAGGATGCTGGAAAGGTTTTGGACGAACTCGGTTTTAACAGATACTGCTGCAGGAGAATGTTTCTCGGACAAGTTGATTTGGTCGAGGAAATCATCCCCTACCAAAGATTTTAAGCCACCGGCAGAAATAGCGCCACCGGCAAGGTGGTGTCTGCCCAAGTTTTTAAATTCTGTTTACTTGCGAGTGTTTGCATTAACCCGCAGGTAGAACGCATGACAGCCGACACTCTAGTTTTAGACGAGGATTTGGCTAAACTCGTTAGTTACCTGACGTTCGACGGCCATCTTGGAAAGAATTTGAGTCGTTTTTACCTGTCTTCGTCAAACTTTGTTTTTCTTAAAGACTTTGAAAAAATCGTTGTAAGCAAATTCGGTTTGAAACCCCACTATGAACAGGGAACTGGTTTTGGTTTTAGCTATAAGTGCAGGTTTTATAGTTCAAAAGTAGCTAAGCTTCTTTTTGAAGCCGGAGTTCCGAAAGGCGACAAGATGCTCGTGCCTTTTAGGGTTCCAGCGTGGATAAAAACAAACCGCGTTTTTTCCAAGGCTTACCTTTCAATTGCGTTTCAGTGCGAGGGTTGGATTAGCAAATCCACTTCTTTCAATTCATACCTTGTTTCTTTCCACCTAAACAAGGACGAACTGCTTCTGGATGATGGGATTTCGTTCATAAACGATCTGAAGGAAATGCTGTTGAATTTTGGGATTAAAACTTCCAACGTCATTATTCAAAACGCCAACCTCAGGAAAGACGGGCATCGGACCAAATCTATGATATTCGGTGTACGTACTCGTTCGAATTCATTGTTTCAAAAAGAAATACGGTTTGGGCTTGATAATAGAAAAAACCTTGTTTTGGAAAAAGCCGCTTTGGTGGCTGAGCGGAAGGTTCAGGCTTGGGATAACGCGTTTTGGATTGACAAAAACGCCCTCGAGTTCCTGTACGACAAGCGAAGGGCTGTCCTTCCCAACTCACTTGATGTCGATCTAGCAAAGCTTTTCGCTTATCTGCTTAGATATGGCGGCTTATCCAAAAACCTGAAGCAGTTTTACATCATTTCCTCCTCGACAGAATTGATCCTGGATTTTGCGCGAATAGTGTTGCTAAAATTCAATTTGCCCGTTCCTTACGCCAGGAAAAAGAGTCTAAAGAGTTACCAATGTTTTGTTTCCTGCGTGGCTGTTGGACGGTGGCTTAAAGCGAACGGTTTTCCTTCGAGAAATTCAACCGATGCTATTCCAGCCTGGATAAGCGATGATCCTGAAAATCTTAAAGCGTTTTTAAGCATAACCAACCATAAATTGTAACTGGGGTCGTGGGGTAGCCTGAGAGCAAATACGTTCGTATTTGTTCGGCGACGCATCCTTCCAGCCTGGGGGGCTGGAGACCTGAGTCCGAATCTCAGCGACCCCACTACCTTTTTTTGAGGAGGAGATGCCTAATTGTTTGACAAAGAAACGCGTGATGTTTTGGAAGACACGAATTTGATGAAGCAAATTCGAGCTTCACTTAAAGACATAGCGCTGGGCCAAATCGAGGACTTCAAACCTGCGCATTTGCTTTAAATTTAATTATGCTCCAGTATTATTCGCGCGGCGATGGTCTAATGGTATGATTCCAGCCTTCCAACCTTTCTTTGCGAAAGAAAGCTTGACCAAAGAAAGAGCAGAAAGCTGGTAGCCCGGGTTCGATTCCCGGTCGCCGCACTCTCTTTTTCAAAATGTTTTTTATGTAGTTCGTTTTTCATGTGTTGTGAAACTAATCAAGCCACGTAGTTCCTACTTATCCGATACCTCTGGCCATTATTTTAAATATAGTTTTGTTCTCTTTTTTTCTTCTCTGATTTTATACTGGATTAGTTCTTATGCTAGTTTTTTGGTGTGGTTTTCCGTTCTTTCGTTCATTATTAGTGCTGGATTTTTTTCTAAAGGAACTCATTATCTGATGTGGCTGGAGAAGTGGAAGTTGATAATAGTCTAAAAAATTTGAACGACGAATTTTATCTAGCAGCTGATTTTAAGTTGCCTTCTGGGCGTCAGTTGGATCATGTTGTAATAGGGCCTACTGGCGTTTTTGTTATAGAAACAAAAAATTATTGCAGTCTTATCTTCTTAGATTTTGTAGTATTGCAAGTGCGGGATTTTCTTTATCGTTTTCGTTTCGGTTGAGGAAACGCCGAACGCTTTTTTCGCTATTGCCACGCTTTTTTCGCCCACTATGTTCGCGTTGTCCGCCATCCTCAAAAGTTCTATGGCTTCGATTTCCGTAACCGCAGCACCTTCGTAAAAACCCCTGTAGTTCTTCAGGTCCAAAACCCTCTCGCCCTGGGTGTATATTTTTCCAAGCAATTCCGAATCGCACAACGCCACTACTACCCTGCTCATGCCGCCGTGGGGCCTGGCGTGGACTTTGGCCGTGAGTTGGGAATGGCTTTTCGCGCCTGGCAATAGAATCACTTTCTTTTTTTCAAAGCGTCGTCCATCAATTCCTTGACCTGGTCGACGGTCGCGAATTCGAGGGGATTAATCGCATCTAGCAAAGCTTTGAGTTCGCGCACTTCTTGCTTCGTGGCGTATTTCGCCTCGTCAACCTTCTCTCCCTTGGATGAAGTGGTAAAGCCTTCTTTGGAAACCTTGTCGAGCTTGTCGTTCAAGGTTATTAACGTCCTTCCGAGGATTTCCTCGTTCTTTTCCATCGTTTTTATCCTCTGGGCGATGAGGTTTAATTTGGATTCAAGCGTTTGCATTTGGGAGATGATGCCTTCGGCGGTTTCCCTGCCTCTCTGAGGAGTTGGCATTCTGAAAAACACCCCTTTTTCTAGTGTATTAAAACGGTTTACTCGAAAAGGCGTTAAATAACCTTCCTTTTTTCCTGTCCTCCAGCCAAGCAATAAAAACGCTTTTTCCCTGATACTCCTGTTCTATATTTTGAAAGGTGGGTTTGATCGTGAAGGCAAAGAACAAGAACGGCGTGGTGAAAGCGTTTCTGCTGGATGTAGACCACGTTTTGAAAAACAAGGAAAGCGCCATACGCCTGACGCTCAAAACGCTTTCCGGAAAAACCATCCGGCTGTATGATAATTTCGAGCCCTACTTTTTGCTGAAACCCAAGGAGAGCCTGAAGGAGGCTAAGGGAAAGCTAGAGAGCATGGTTGTTTCGTCGAAATTCGGAGACTGCAGGGTGAAGAGGGTTGAGGAAACCTCGCTTTCCTTCCGAAACAAAAACGTGGTTTTGCTGAAAGTATTTGGCTTTAAAGCGTCGGACGTCCCTTCGCTGAGGGAAGGGGCGAAGAAATACGGCGAGCCTTTCGAATTCGACATTCCCTACACGCGGCGTTATCTGCTGGATAAGAGCCTGAAGCCCAACGCCTTGCAGGAAGTGGAGCACGCGGGGCTTTCAATCAGAAAAATAAAGACTGTGGATTCCGACGAGATTCCAAAGCTGCGTTTTCTTTCGCTGGATATTGAAACTTACAATCCGGAAACCATCCCTAACGCGGAGAAAGATCCTGCTTTGATGATCGGGTTCGACGGCGAGGCGAAGGGCGTTTATTCTTACGACAAGCACTTTTCGGAAAAATTCGTTAAGAGCTTCGATTCGGAAAGGAAAATGATCGAAGCGTATTGCGATTTGCTGAGGGAAAAACACGTTGACGTTATATGCACTTACAACGGGGACCAGTTCGATTTGCCTTATCTTCAAACCAGGGCGAAAAAGCTTAGTGCCGACTTCCGCTTGGGCAGGGACAAAAACCCTGTCAAAACAAGAAGGATAGGCTTGAGGAACATTTCCGAGATTTCCGGAAGGATCCACTACGATGTTTTTCCCGTCGCTTCGTTCCTGAATTTCACGGGAACGATCAAGGTTTCGCGTTTGACTCTCGAAGAGGTTTACGCCACGGTTCTCGGGGGAAAGAAGCTGGGCGTGAAAAAACAGGACATCCACAAGATTTGGGATTCCGGCTCTCAAAAAGAGCGGGATTTCCTTGCGGAATACTGCCTTGTTGATGCGGTCGCCTGCCTGGGCTTGGCTAAACGCTTTCTTCCGCTGCAGCTGGAATTGGGAAAACTCGTCAAAATGCCTTTGATCGAAGTTTCGCGCGCCACTTCATCGCAATTGGTCGAGACTTTTCTTTTAAGCAAGGCGTTTGAAAGAAACGAATTGGCTCCCAACAAGCCTTCTTCCGAAGATATCGACGCGAGGCAGGGGATGGTGGAAGGGGCGTTCGTCAAAACGCCGGATGCCGGGGTTTACGAAAATATCGCAGTCCTCGATTTCCGGTCCCTGTATCCGTCCATAATCATTTCCCATAACATCGACTCTACGACGCTCAATTGCGATTGTTGCAAGGGAGACGGTTTCGTTTCTCCTCAAGGCCATCACTTCTGCAAAAAACGGAAGGGAATCATTCCGGAAATGCTGGAGGAGGTTTTGAAGGAAAGGGCGAAGATAAAAAAACAGATGAAAAGCGTGGATGAAAAGTCCGAGGAGTACAAGATTCTCGATGCAAGGCAGTGGTCGTTGAAAATCCTGGCGAATTCCACTTACGGATATCTTCTCTACGCGCGTTCACGGTGGTATACGCGAGAGGGAGGGGAGGCGACTACCGCTTGGGGGAGGCACTATATACAGCAAACGCTCCAGAAGGCGGAGGAATTCGGGTTGAAGCCTTTGTACGCGGATACGGATTCCGCGTTTTTGCTTTACTCGAGCAAGGAAAAGGTCGTTGCTTTTCAAAAAAAGATTAACGCCGGCCTTCCCGAGGCAATGCAGCTGGAGTTGGAAGGGTTTTATCCGCGGGGAATATTCGTTTCCAGGAAAGTCAAGGGAGCGGAGGAGCAGGGCGCGAAAAAGAAGTATGCTTTGATAGACGAGAAGGGAAAAATCAAGATAAGGGGCTTTGAATTGGTGAGAAGGGATTGGAGCAAGATCGCGAAGGAAACGCAGAGAAAAGTTCTGGAAATACTGTTGAAGGAAGGGGATGTGGAAAAAGCCGCGGCGTTGGTGATGAAAACGGTCGAGGATTTGAAGGCCGGGAAAATCCCTCTCGAGGATTGCGTTATTTACACGCAATTGAGGAAAAGCGCTTCTTCTTATGCAGTGCAGTCGCCGGAATTGGGGGCTGTGCAAAACGCTATAAAACAGGGAATGCGCATTCCGGAGAATTCCGTAATCGGATTCGTCATTACGACGGAAGGGAAGGAAACTTCGAAGAGCAAGCAGAAGATTTATTTGCAGTCGAGGGTTGTTGAACTGGCTAAGGATTACGATGCGGATTATTACGTGAACCACCAGGTTTTGCCTGCCGTTTTGAGGATCCTGGGGTCACTGGGTTTCGACGAGGACGCGTTGAAAAACAAGGGAAAGCAGACGGGATTAGGTTCGTGGGGTTAGCCTTATTTCAAAACGCCACTTGTAGCGTTCGAGCAATCAAAAACTCGTTTTGTTATAAACTGTTTAGTGGTTAAAATAATAGTTTTTAATGTTGTTTTCGTCATATTTTAACGCAATGAAACGCCGAATTTTTGCCTTTGTTGCCATAGCGTTCGTGCTCCTAGTTGCGGGCTTTTCCCTATTCGCGTCCGCCTATTCTTCTTCCTGCTATTCGGACGTCAATTACGACGGGATTGTGAATGATGCGGACCAGGGTCCGTTGAGGGAGAATTTCGGGAAAAGCTCTTCGCAAAACTCTTGCTCTTGGAATTTGAATACGGGAATCGTTTGCAAAGCGTTCGACGCGAATCGCGACGGGGTTGTGGACGAGAGGGATAACGCAGCGTTGGGGTATGACTACGGCTCTTCGTGCAGCCCGGTTTCTTTTTACGATTACAACGACGATTTTTACGTGAGCAATCCGGATTTGGTTGCGGTTGAAGGGAATGCGGGGAAAAACTCTTCGGAAAACTGCGTTGTTGGTGGGGAAACGGTTTCCTGTTCCTTGTTGGATGGGAACAAGGACGGGATTGTTAATGTCGAGGATGAGTACGGGGTTTTGGTGAATTGGAAGGCTTTCGTCGGGGCAAGGCCGGATTTGACTTTGAGCGGGCTTGCTGTAGGCTATCTTCCTTTCGAGGCGTTTCAGCTTGAGAGGGTGAATGTTACCGTGCGTAATTCGAAAAACGTGGGGTTCGGCGTTTTCGATTCAAGCCGCAATCCTGCTGAAAAGATTTTCGTTTGGTTTGACGGCGACGGGGTGTTCTGGGACGAGCAGGACCAGGCTGAATTCCAATCGTGCATGCAAACGAACGGCTGCGCTAGAATGGTTTTGATTCCGAAAAACTCTGGAGCGTGGAATGCGAACGGGGAAAGCAGGGTTTCTTTCGACTGGATTCCAATGAAGAGCGGCAATTATCCGGTTTACGTTTATGCGGATGATTATCCGGAATTCGGAGAGCCTTACGGCAGGGAGGTTAGCGAGAACAACAATATTGCAGCGATGAACGTTTCGGTTGGAATCACAAAGCCGGATTTGGTCGCGCAGAGCATCCGGGTTTTGCAAAGCCCGTCGATTTGGAAGAAAGTCCGGGTGGAAGTCAACGTTTCTAACGCCAACAACGCTTCCATTCCGGCTTCTACTCGGAATGTTTTCGTTAGGCTGAAAGACGCGAACACCGTGGTAGAGGAAGTGAACGTTTCCAAAAACGCTGGCGTTTGGCTCGCTTGGGGCAAAAACAGTTTTGTTTTCGACTGGACTCCGCAAAGCGGGGGGCTGCGCAATTTGACCTTGGAAGTTGACGACGTTCCGGATGCGAACGGCGTGGAGGAGAGCGAGTCGAACAACGTTTTGAACTTGAGCGTGAACGTGGATAGGCCGGATTTGGCGGTTCAAAGCATTTCCACCCCAACTCTGCGAATATTGCAGCCTTCCACGATCAACATTACGATAGCGAACTTGCGCAACGCGCCGTTTCCTTCCAACACCACGAACATTTTCGTGGTTTTGACGCGAGATATTTTCACTCTCAACCAGAGCGACGCGCGTTTCATAGGAATCAAGAACGTTAGCAAGAGCGAGGGGTTATGGAACGGAAGCGCTTCTGCCCTGGTGCAGTTCGACTGGACGCCGAGCGTGGGCGGAAGCCATTCGCTCAAGGCGTTCGTTTCCGACGAGCCGAACATTGCCGGTTTGGAGGAAAGCGAGGGAAACAACAACCGCTCTCAAAATGTTTTTGTTAACGTTCCGGACTTGGCGGTAGACGAAATAAGCTTCCCGACGCAGCCTGACATTAATCACGCGGGGCAGGTTGTCGTCGTAGTGAAAAACTTGGGGAACGCGCCTTTTCCGAACGGGACTTTTTCGGTCATCAGCGTGGTTTTGAACGAAACGCATTTCGAGTATTACACGCCTGCGAACGAAAGCGGTTTTTGGACCGAGCCGGTGACGCTCGGCACTTTTGAAATCCAGCCGGGCGAGGGGGCGTGGAACGCTTTGGGCAACTCGACGGTTGTTTTCAACTGGACTCCTCCTGAAGAGTTTTTCGGCGAGAGCGACTTCTCGGTTTTCGCCAATGCAAACCCGTTCCAGCAGGGTTTCGAGCCGGATTATTCGAACAACAACCTCACCGCGGCTGGCACGCCTGTTTTGTATACCGACGCTTGCATCGTGTGGGATTACAGCGGCAACCCAGAGACTAAGCTGGACGTGGCGTTGTTCGGGGACGGGATGAATTATTCTTACGACGAGCAGGAGTGGCACTACCGGCAAGCGAGTTTCGACAACGACAGCAACTTTTCTCTCACAGGGCTTTCGTTGATAGAACCGTTGCACTCCCAAGAGCAGAAGATAAACTTTTTGCGCTTCAGCCGCATGGGTGATTACTGCGAGGCGAACTGGCGGTTTTGCAGCGGTGGTTCGGGCGATTGGACTGCGGCTGTATTGTCCTGTCCTGCGGACTTGCGCGGGGTTTTGACGACAAACAACATTGGCGGAAACGGGGGGATGGCTTATCCGATGTTTTTCATGGTTACGACTAGGTTCGAGTACGACCGGTGGGAAACGGCCGCGGTTGTGCACGAGTTCGGGCATGCTTTAAGCTGGTTGAAAGACGAGTGGCCTGGGAACACGGAGGGAATGCCGAGCTGCGCTCCGAATTCTTCAACAGCAATGGAATGGTGGGGGGATTTGGTTGGCGGGGGCAAGGGCGCGTTGAAAATCCTGAGCGAGCCCGAATTGGATTATTTGCATAGCGAGAGTTCCGAACAGCCTCTTGATGATGATTACTGGCATTGCATTTACGGGGACGTGAGTTGCGTTAACTACACGCGCATCTTGTCTTACACTCCTCCGGGTTGTACGGACGGGGAGAGCGGGGCGAGGCCGACGGTGAGGTCGATGATGAGCAGCGGCGGGGACTGGTTTTCGTTCGTCTTGTTCCATTACTACCTGGATTTTTCGCCTGTATTGTTTTGGTCTCCCGGGTTTGTCACGGATAGCGATTACGCTTGGCGTGATGCTTTCGGGAAAGTGAACCAACGGTCGTTGAACCAGTCGTTGGAGGGATTTTCTTGAATAAACTGCTGTTTGCATTGTTTTTCGCCGTAATCCTGGGCGCAAGCGCAAGCGGCTTTTCTATGGCGGGCGGCGGAAGTTCGGAAGGTGATTTGAGCAAGGCTGGCGGCGAGCGGCTTTTCACGGTTGCGAAAGATTTCCTCAAGCCCGTTTTCGCATTCAGGTTTTCCAACGAGGGAGGGCGGGTTTCGGTCGACCGGGTGGTGTTGTACGACTCGTTCTTGCAAAAACAGGGGGGTTCGGGGGATTTCACGATGGAATTGAGGAATTCGAGGAAACAACCGGTTTTTTCCGCCAAATTTTCTTTCACCAAAACGGTTTTGTCCGACTCTCCCGAGTGTTTCGGAAGCGCGAGCGGAGTTCTTGACGGCGGCAGTGGCGGCTGCGTTGGACGAGAATCAAGCGTAACCGTTCCGAACGCGGTTCTTTTCGCTCCTTTCTCGTGCGGCGTGCGGGAGGTGGTTGTGAAAGACTCCAGAAACAAGGTAATCTACCGAAGGCAGTTGGACAACTACGTGAAATTGCGTTGCAGGCTCGAAAGCGGGGGGTTTTTGCCGCCGTACGGTTCTGCAGTTGAAACTCCTTCGATTCGGCCTTTTTCCTTGCCCGGCTTGCAGTTTTCGCAGGTTTTGGTTGCAGTGCAGCCTGTTTTGCCTCCTTCTGGGAATACCTCGTCGCCTTTCTCCCTAGTTTCAACCGACATCGGCGCTTTTTCTTTATCAAAGCAAACTTTTCAAGTTCCGAGCGTAATGAAAATTGCCGAAATTCCTATGCGGTCTTCAAGCCTGCCCTCCCTTTCCCCTTCTCCTTTTGCTCAACCGTCGCCGGTCGTCTCGCCTTTAGCGAATCCGTTGCTTTCGGAAAAAACGTTTAAATAACACTCTCTTCGTAAGTTGTTCGTAGGAAAAAACAACGGGCAGGGTTTTTATTTTGAAGGGAAAACCAAGCGCATTTTTCTTTTTCCTGATTGTTTTTTCATCTCTGGCTTTTTCTTACGATTCGAATTTCAACGATTTTTACACGAGCTTTCACATCGGACCAGCGGGTTTCGAAGGACCTTCTGCAATAGACGGTTATTCCGTCGAATATTCGATAGTCCTGCCGCCGATAGGGTCGAACGACGGCGAGTTGAACACGGACTTGGGCCCGTGTTACGGGCAAACCTGTCCTTTCGTTTCAGCGGCGGCGACCGCAACCCCGTCGCCCACGCCTTCCGCCACTCCCACCCCAATTCCGTCTCCTACCGTAACCCCTCCGGGCGGGGGCAAATCCTGCATTGCTTTCCTTGAACCGGATTCGGGTTCTAGTTCCACTTACGTTGCGGTGACCCTGTCGTTTTCCGGCGTTCCTGAAGAGGATTCGGTCGAAGCCGATTGCGGGTACAACGGCGAAATCACCACCCAGTTTTCTCCGGACCCTACTGGCTTGGAGTTCGAGGGAGTTTGCTTTTATCAAGGAAGCCCGCCTTTCACTTCAACGGTAATTTCCAGCGGAGTGGTAAACGGAGAGTTCGTGGAGTGTTTTGCCCGTTCGCCGCCTGCGCAACCCAATTCCTACCCGGTTTTCAGGGCCAGGGAAGACATCCTTCCTCCTGACGATGGGGGCGGGGGCGGAGCGGTTTGCGGGAACGGAGTTCGCGAGTTCGGAGAAACTTGCGATTTGAATGACGGCTGCGTTTTAAGCCAGGTTTGCGTGGCTTGCAGCGCTTGCGTCGATTCTTCGAGAGTGGGAAGCGTTTTGAGGATTGAAGCGGGAAAGGTTTTTTCCGGCTCTTCGGCTGAAGACTTTTCGGAAAACGCGAAAGTAATTATTTTGTTGAACGACCCGAAAACCGGGTTGGCTTTGACTAGCGACCCCGGCTTGAACGTGAAGGTTTTCGATGACGGGAGCGACGAGGAAATTCCCGTGTCCGTTTCTTACACTGGCAAGCCGGGTGTTTTTGAAGCGACGCTTTCGTTATCCAATGCGGAGTTTGAAAAGAAAACGTTGAGGGTTGAAGCGTGGGTTGAAGTTGACGGCGTCGAGTACGCTGATGTCGAGGACAAGGCGTTGCTTTTGGTTACGGAAAGGAAGGCTTTGCCGGAAACGGATTTGATTGCGGTTTTGGCGTTGGTTTTCACCGCGTTGCTGTACCTTCGCTTAAGCAAAACAAAAGCTGAGAGGAAAAGGAAATAATTTTTTTGCATTAACGGGGTGGTTTGGGAAATGAAAAAATTTTTAGCTTCGGTTTTAGCGGTTTTGTTTGTTTCAAGCTTGGTTTTCGCGCAGGAAATCAGCGATCCTATTGACGTTACTGGCATTACCGCTCCATCGGATGGTTCGGTTTCCGTGGACATTAGAACGGATTTCGACTTGAATACTTACGAGACTCCTACCGCAATTGTAGGCTCTTCATACCCTGTGTTGAACGTGCAGGGAAAGATTAAAGACTCGCTGGGAAAGGCGGTTTCGGGAAGCGTGAGGGGCGAGGTTTACACTGCTTCAACGGGCGGAACTCCGTTGCTCACGCAGACGGACGAGTTGAATGCAGACTCGGTTTTCGACTTGACTTTCTCCAAAACCCAAGTTAACCGAGTTTACGCTTGCGTTGCAGGCTATCCGTGCCCTTCGCCCACTCCGGTAGCCCCTCCTTTGCTGAGGATAAACACGGCTTATTACCTGCGCCTGGTTTACGTGGATTCAAGCGGTGAGAAGGAATTGCTTAAGGAACGCAAGAGGTTTTACTATTCGCAAGCCGTGGGCGGAAGCGCTTGGCTGAACAACGTTTATGCTGATAATGTTTTGACCAAGGGCGTAGTGTCGGCTAAAGACGTTTACGCCGGAGAGAGTGCGGATTTCAGCCAGGCTTACAGCGTTCGGTTGCCTGTGAACACCCTGTTTTCTGCTTTTCCCCCGAATTATTTCGTGATTGGAGGCGCGCTGACCGGCTACCAGCAGGATTATTTCTACGAGCAAAAAATCCAGACTTTCACCCACCTTCTTTTCGGAAAGTACAGCCTGCCGACTTTCTACAGCCTTTATGCAAGGTTCCTCAGCCCGACTGTTGCCTTCGGCTCTTCAAACTACGGAGGTGAAAAAAGGCCTTCGAACTTGCTCGTTTACGGCAGCATCGTGCTTGAAGGCACCAGCCCGATTTCAAGTTCAGGAAACGACGTTATCGTTGACGACAATCTCGTGGTGAACAAAAACATTTTCTCTAAGCTAACCGGAAAATGCGTTTTGGTTGATGCGCAGTTGTCAAGCGGAAACTGTGTTTTACCGTTCGTTCCCAGAGGCTTGAAAGTGAACGGAATTCAATTGTGCGTTCAGGAAGCGTGTTGAAAATGAAAGGGATTTTGGACCAAAGGATTGTAATGCTTGCCGCTTGGGCGGTTCTGGCGTTGGCGCTGGTTTTTTTCAGCTGGGTTTTGCAGCTGCCGTCCCAGAATCCCGCGCCTGTCGCGCCTCAGCCTCCTGCGACGGGAGTGGTTGCCGTAAACGTGGTTTCCCCGCCTACCCAGGAAGCCGCGCCTGTTTTGGACGAGACTTCCGTTGAACCGTGTTCGGGCTTGCCTGACGGTAGTGGTTTGAAGCAAGATTGTCTGCAATCGGTTCAGCCTTTCTCTTCAAACGAAGTTCCGCCTTCGCTTTTGGAACCTTCTTCCCCGTGCGAAGGCGTGCCAGAAGGGCTGAAAGCGCAGTGCTTGCAGGACGTCCAGCCTGCGGCTTCAGACGGTTTTTCCCCCTCAGAAGCGGTTCCTTGCGACGGGCTGCCTGAAGAATTGAAGCAACAATGCCTTTCCTCCTTAGGTTGAATTCCTTCTTTTTTTGAAAGACGTTTTTACTCGTGAATTCTAGAACGTTTAAATATCGTTCTTGCGTTTAGAATTTGTTTCTTGAACAGGGGGCTGGGTCGGGTTGCGGAAAGTCTTGGCGGCATTGCTTTTGTTTTCGGTTTTCGCTTTCGCTTTCGAAGCTTCTTCCGGCTCTTACACCGCCAACTACCACATTGGAACTTCCGGCTTGCAGCAAACTTCCGGCTCTTACGAAGTGCAATACGTCATCACAACCCCTCCAGTGGGAAGTTTTTCAAGCGGGAGTTACGCTGCAGAAGTGGGCCCGTGTTACGGGGGAATATGCCCTGCCGCAACCACCGTTCCTTCGGGTTGGAATTGCACGGGAGTTTCAGGGCCGGATACGGTGACTGTAAACGTTCCAGTTGCCCTCACCGCTCAATGCACTAACAACGGCTCTCCATCCTCCTGCCCTACGGGCGTCATGACTATATCCTGGAGCGCGAATGCGACCGGCGTTTCTTTCAACCCGAACAACGCCAACCCGACCCAGTTCACCGGAACGAGCGTCGGGTCGAAAGCAATTTACGCCAATTTCTCCAACCCTGCGTTCAACTGCCCGTTCAAGCCCATTGAAGTCGTCAGCCTTCCGACGTGCTCGATTTCCATCAACCCTTCTTCAGGCGCAATTCCGCCTTCCCCTGAAACGACCGACGTTACTGTAACGTTTTCCCAAGGGCCTGTGACTAATTTCCAAGGTTATTGCGATACGGGCAACAGGCAGTCTTTCACGCAAAACGGCTTGGTTTTCACGAGAACCTGTTCTTACACGACTGTAGGAACGAAATTAATCCGGGCTAACGGAACTGTCGGAGGGAATCTCATAACGTGCACTCCCAACCCCACGCAATTCGTCATTTCACAAGGAGGTTCGTTCTGTGATGGGAATGACGCTACGGATTTCGGGGAAGAGTGCGGGGAAAGGGGTTTGACTTGCAGCGAGGGGTTCGCCTGCCAAGCCTGCCAGTGCGTTCCGACAGGAGGTGGCGGGGAAGGGAATATTTTGAGGATAGAAGGGGGGAAGGTGGTTTCTGGAACGGGAATTCCGGATTTCGAGGAAAAGGCAGTGATAACGATTTTGCTGAACGACCCTGAAACTGGTTTGGCTGTAGTCTCGGATCCAGGCATAGCGTTGAGCGTTTTTGACGCCGACAGCGGAGACCAGGTCGTTACTCTTCCGATTGAGTTTGTCAAGCCCGGCGTTTTCCAGGCGAAAATCGATTTGGCGGAGGGAGAGGTTTTCGACAGGAAAAACTTGAGGGCCGAAGCGTGGGTGGTTTTCGGCGGGACTAAGTATGAAGATGCGGAAAACCCGGCTTTGATTTTGGTTACGGAAAGGAAGGCTTTGCCGGAAACGGATTTGATTGCGGTTTTGGCGTTGGTTTTGATGTCGTTGTTGTTCATGCGCGTCAGGGGCAGGGGGCGAAGTTGAAATGAAGGGCTTGTTTTTCGTTTTGGGCTTGTTTTTCGCGATGGGTTTCGTTTTCGCCCTGCCGGTTTTGAACGTTCAAGGAAGGATTTTGAACGGGGGGAATCCGGTTTCTTCCGGGAGCGTCACCGCGTCGGTTTTCGCGTCTTCAACTTGTTCTGGAACAGCTTTGTTCAGCGGGCAGGACACTTCTCTGACTAACGGCATTTTCGACGTTACTTTGAATTACCCGTCCGGATTGCTTGCTTCCAACACTCCTTACTACTTGCGCTTGGTTTACGGCAGCGTAACGCTGGTTTCATGCCAGGCGTTTTACCCGACTCAAGTGCAGGGTGGAACGGTGGTTCCGCTTAATGCGAATGCCACGTCAAAACTCGTGGTTGGCGATTTCAAGGGCGATTTCTGGGCGAATTATTATTACAATCAGTACTCGCCGATTTCGGTTTTGAACGGACACTCGATTTTCGGCTATCCTTACAATAATGGCACGTTCTCTTGGTTTAGGAACAACGTTTTCGTTTGGGACTTGAATTTGCCTGTGGGTGATTCAAACCAGCCTAGTTTGAACGCTTACGGGGCGCTCAATGTTTACGGGTCGATTTACAGTCCGGGTGCGAATCCTGTGAGGATTGGGGATGATTTGAGCGTTTCGGGAAGCGGCGGGCTTACGGTTTCGGGCGCCGGCGGCGTTAAAACCAATTCTGTAAGCACTACGGCCACTACGGGAGCGAACGACTTGACCTTGCAAGTGGGGCAATCGGGAAAGGCGGTGGTGAAGAAAGGCAGTGGCGTTGCGCAGGAAGTTTGCTTGAAAGACGGGACCGGCTGTCCAAGCGGAGGGGGTGTTGACAACGTGAATTACGTCGTCAAGCCTTCCGGTTACGGGACCCAGACGGTCAACAATCCAGTTGCGGTTTTGAACAATTTCGCTGTCGGCTCTTCTTCAACGCCGAGAACTTCCACTTTCAACGGGGACGTGGTTTTGAGCGGAACCGGTTCGGAATTGGTTGCAAACGCTATCAAATACCCGAACGTGGCCGTTCCTGGTTCTTCTTTTCCTAAAGCCAATGCCGTCAGCCTGTGGGGGCAGCAGGGCGTGGCCGTATTCCTCAACAGCTATCTTCCCTTCACCGTTCAAACGGGAACCACCGTGATGTTTAAGGTGCAAGAGGCTAGCACAAACGTTCCGGAAATCACCATCGGCGCTGCCGGCGTTGCGTCGAAGTTGACCTTGTTGAACACTTTGATTTCCGCTCAAGGTGCTTCTGCAGTCAATATTGATGATAGCTTGGACGTAAGCGGAGATGCTGCTGTGGACGGGCGTTTGACCGTAGGCGGTTCGAACGGGTTGAACGTTTTAAACGGTCCGTTGACCGTGGGTTCGGGAACGGGCGGTTCCGCTTCAGTGGGTTCTCTTGCAGTACGGAGTTCTTCCGCGACTGTCAACGGCAAGGACGTTTGCCTGGAAGACGGGACTAATTGCAAAGCCCAGACGGATTATTCAGTGAAGTACGTTTCAAGATTCTTGGAGACCAGGTCCGGAAGCAGTTCTCCTGTTACCTTCA
The DNA here is from genome assembly GCA_964408425.1 of Microcaldota archaeon. Classification (GTDB taxonomy): domain Archaea; phylum Micrarchaeota; class Micrarchaeia; order Norongarragalinales; family Norongarragalinaceae; genus UBA10210. The sequence goes on along the minus strand of CAYOZI010000001.1, from coordinate 14,914 downwards.
ATTATTTCCAGATTGGGGAGTTCATCGGAGTGGACAGGAATGATCTCCAGTTCTACGTGCTTGACTTTCAAAATGTTTACGACAAGCCTCCCCTTTGCATAGCGAGGTGCAATGATGGTTCTGGCTCCGATACGTGTTCGGACTTCGGTTTTGTCATCGGAGTGGGGCCTCTGGTGGATGTTACCCCAGCTTGCCCTGGCGATTATCCTGTGTTGAAAGGATGCAGCTATACCGACGAAATGTGCGGCGGTTCGATTGGCCTGATTAATTGTCCGAACACTATGGGCAGGGTCGTAACGTCGTTGTGCGGGAAAGTGTAAACTAGGGGTGTGAAAAATGGGTTTCAAGTTGGATAAAAACGCGGTTTTGCTTGTGGCGTTGGGAGTCTTGGCTTTGGCTCTGGTTTTCTTTTCCTGGGTTTTGCAGCTGCCGTCCCAGAATCCCGTGCCTGTCGCGCCTCAGCCTCCTGCGACGGGAGTCGTGGCGGTGAACGTAGTCGGAGGAGCGAGTCCCTCGCCTTCTTTAAACCCCGACGAAGAAACCCCGTGTTCGGGCTTGCCGGAAGAATTGACGCAAGAGTGTTTGAATTCGGTTGAAGCCGCTTCGGCTTCTTCCACGGAACCGCAGCCTTGCGACGGTTTGCCGGATGAATTGAAAACCGCGTGCCTTCAGTCTATGGAAAACCAGCCTGCGGCTTCAGACGGTTTTTCCCCCTCAGAAGCGGTTCCTTGCGACGGGCTGCCTGAAGAATTGAAGCAACAATGCCTTTCTTCGATAGGCTGAAAAACCGCGTTTTTTATTCCTTCCCGTCCCAATTATTTTCCGTTTATTTTTTAGTTTCGTTTCAGGTGGGCTTAAAGCATGGTTTCGGAAGAGGAGTCGAAGAATTACCTGCAAGCTGCCAGGGTGCACGCTGCCGCGCAGGAAACGGCGGCAAGCGTGGTGAAAACCGGAGAAGGCGTTTTGAAGGCTGCCGAGGAGATTGAAAAGGAAATCGTTGATTCGGGCGGGAAAATCGCCTTTCCCGTGAACATTTCGTTCGATTTCGAAGCCGCGCACAACACTCCCGCCTTTGGCGAGGAAAGGGTTTTCGGAAAAGAGGTAGTGAAAGTCGATATCGGCGTTCATATTGAGGGTTGCATTATCGACGCGGGTTTCACGGTTGATTTGAGCGGGGAGAACGGAAAGCTAGTCGAAGCTTCGAAACAGGCTCTTCAAGATGCATTGAGCGTGATGAAAGCCGGCGTTTCAGCAAAGAAAATCGGCGAGACGATCGAAAAAACGATCGTTTCCAAGGGATTCAAGCCCGTCGAGAATCTGTGCGGACACTTGCTCGAGCCGTATGACTTGCACGCGGGGATAGAAGTTCCTAATGTCGGGAAAGGCGGGGAGGGACACGTTTTCGAGGAAGGCGAGGTTTTCGCAGTAGAGCCCTTCGCCTCTACAGGCGCGGGTTTCGTCGTGGATTCCCCCAAACCGCCAGAGATTTTCTCGTTTTTGTTTCCTAAGAACGTGAGAATGCCTTCAAGCCGAGCGTTTTTGGAAAAGGTTTTTGCGGAAAGGCAGATGCTTCCTTTCGCAAAACGGTGGTATGCGAAGGAGAAGATGATCGAATTCACGCTTCGCGATTTGCAGAAGCAGGGAATAATGCACGGTTATTCGGTTTTGCTGGACGAGGACAAAGGCTTGGTTTCGCAGGCGGAATCCACCGTGATCGTGGAAAAGGATTCGGTGAAAATACTGGTTTGAATTTTTTTCTTTTTTATTTTATTCCACCGCTCCCAGCAAAAGAGCTATCAACGCCATTCTTATCGGCACTCCGTTCGCAGCCTGGCGGAAATACGCCGCCCTCGGGTCGGAATCAACGGAATCTTCTATTTCCCCCACCCTGGGCAGAGGGTGCATCAACAGCGAGTTTTCCTTCATTTTTTCCATCAAGGAATTGTCGACGTGATACGCTTTCTTCATCGTTTCGTAATCCGCTTCAGGAGGCAAACGTTCTTTTTGCAATCGCGAGACGTACAGAACGTCGAGTTCCGGCAGGACGCTTTCAATACTATCCTCGAACTCCACCCTGGCCCCGTTTTCCTCTGCTTTCTTCACGTATTCCTCGGGCATTTGCAGTTCTTGAGGCGCAATGCAGTGAAAATCAGCCCCGAATCTCGAGGCGCCGAGCATTAAGGAATGGTTCGTCCTTCCGTACTTCAAATCTCCGTAAAACCCTATCTTCACGTCCAGCCTTCCCAACTCTTTTTTTATCGTGTACAAATCGAGAAGCGTTTGAGTGGGATGTTCTCCCTTCCCTTCCCCCCCGCTTATGACCGGAATGGACGCGTATTCCGCAGCAAAAGAAAGCGAATTGGGTTGGGAACTGCGCATTGCGATTACGTCCGAGTATCCTTCTATGATGCGAATCGTGTCTTGAAGCGTTTCCCCCTTGGATACTGAAGTTCCGCTCGTGTCCGAAAACCCTATAGCCCCTCCGCCCAGGCGGAGCATGGCGGTTTGGAAAGAGAATTGCGTGCGCGTGGAAGGCTCGAAAAAGAGGGTGGCTAAAACCCTTCCCTTGCATGAGTCGGTTCCTTTTTTCACGAATTTTTCCATTTCCGAAGCGGTGTCGAAAACCGCTTGGATCTCCGAATTGCTGAAATCGTTTACTGAAATGAAGTCCCTTCCCTTCAAACCCATGTTTCCCACCCTTATTCTTCAGCCTGTTAGGTTTTTATTTTCTTTTGCGTTGGTAATTGTCATGCCCGTGAAAGCTTCCAAAGACCCATTGTCGTTGATAATGCCGGAGTCGGACGAGGAGCTGAAGGCTTCCAAGCCCAAGCCGAGCCCAAAGCAGAACGTTCCTCCTGCCGAACGTCAGATAGTCATTCCCCTCACGATCAAAATCGGCAAGGATTTTTACTCGAAACTGCCTTTTCTCATAGCTCTTCTTTGCTTCTTCACCTTCTCGCTCGTAATGTTCGACAAGAGCAATTTCAAGACGATGGACTTGTTCGACCTCCAGAGGGCTTCGTTCACCATCACGAAGCTGTACAGCGTTTCGTTCATCATTTTCGTCCTGTTGTTTGCAGCTTGCATAGCGCTGGCAATGTATTACTCGTTGGGCTTGGGCGTAGTGTCGGGCGTGCTAGTGACAATACTGGCTTTCATGGTTTCGGCGGTAATGGGCTTTGCATTCTACCCTTGGCTTTTAACCCCGTTCTTGACTTTTGCAGCCGTTATTTCATTCTGCGCGATAGTCTCCTCCATATCGCCCCGTTTTTCCCTGCCGCGCGCGTTCGCCATTCTCAGCGCCGGAATGATGCTTTTCGCGCTGTTGGCGTTTTTCGTGGTTTTCTACAAGGTCGCGGAAAACAAGGATGCGCACGTGAACTTGCTTTTGGACTCGCTTTTGGCGAGGGCTGCGACGGGAGGGATTAACATAGACTCGAATTCCATTTCCTCGTCGATCACGAAAGAGGATTTTGCTTCCATCGTGACTCAGGATTTGTCCAGGGATTTTCTCGTGGAAAACTATCCCGGTTATACTACATTGTCTCAAGCGGAGCAGGATTCGTTGGTCGCAGCTTTTCACGTTAAAGCCGTGGATTACACTTACGACGCTTTCAAGGAAAACTCCGGGCGGATAGCCCAAGGCGTCAATACTGCCATAATAAGCGCGGCCGGAAGCCAGGGGGGGTTGTTGAAACAACAGCTTTACGCCATTCCCGAATTCCGGTTGGTGTACAACCGCTTCGCGTTGTTTTCGGGAGCGATGGCGGCAGTAATAGCGGGTTTCGCAGGGTTTTTCGTTCAGCTTTTGGCGCTAGGGTTTTTGTTCGGATTGAAAAAAACCTTGGGCTGAGTTTGCATTAAAGCGGGGTGGGCGTTGAAATGAAGGGCTTGTTTTTCGTTTTGGGCTTGTTTTTCGCGATGGGTTTCGTTTTCGCCCTGCCGGTTTTGAACGTTCAAGGAAGGATTATTAACGCCACTGGAAGCCCGCAGTCTGGAAACGTCGTTGGAAACGTTTATTCCACTGCCGATTGTTCCGGTTCCGTTTTGATGACCAAATCCGACTCTACAAGCTCGAACGGTGTTTTCGACCTGGCTTTCGACGGGGGTTTGTTTTCTTCAAACGCCGATTATTCGCTGAGACTGTCGTTCAGCTCGACTAACTTCCAGTGCCAGGTTTTCTACCCAACGCAGATTCAAAGCGGTGTTGCCGTTCCAACCGACTTTGAGGCTGTAAACGCAAATGCTTCCGGGCGTTTGCTGGTCGGCGGTTTTGGCGGCGACAGTATCCTGAAATTTTATTATTATTCCGGCAGTTCCTACCCGTTCTTGTCGATTTTCAGGGGAAACTCTATTTTCGGCATTCCCAACGACCCGCAGTCGCAGTACTCCTGGGCTTGGTTCAGGGTTCCGAGTTATTTCTCCGCGAACGCCATATTCCAGTCTGACGCCACTTTTCAAGACCCCGTTACGTTCGAGTCGGGCGTTGCAGTTCAAGGCGCTTTGACCGTTTCTCCAGGTCCTGTGAAAACGAATGTGATTCAGCCTGCTTCCGGAGCTGCAGGAACCAGCGTGACTGTTGAAGTGGCTGCTGCGGGAAGGTTGTACGTTAAAAACGGCACTACGACTTACGAAGTTTGCATGAAGAACGGGAATTGCGGTTCGGGCTCGTCCGGAGGGAATTACGTGCGAAAGGACAATCCTTCTGGAACGGAAGTGATGCAGGGCGCTTTGCAAACTCCGACCGTTTATACTCCGAACGTTCGCGTTGCCGACACGAGCCAAAACCGCGGGTCCATCCGCATTGGTGAAGTGGCGTTGTCAACTTACCCGTCTTTGAACCTGGTTCCCTCGGGAGACTCGCTTTACTCGAGGCGTTATGCCGAATTGCGGGGGCCGTTGTACGGCTCGGACACAGGGTTTGGAGGCTTGACTTTGGGCAGCAATTACGTTGGAAACACCGTTTTAATCCGCGGGATGAGGCTTTCTTCCGGCGTGATCATTCCTTTGGAATTCACTTCAGGAATAATTTCAGATTCGGTAACCGCAACGACAGTCCAGCCTTCCAGCGGGGATATTACCCTCGGAAGGACCGGCAATTCTAATTATCCTTTCCTGAAGCTTACGCAAGCTGCCGGGAGCATTCCGAAATACATTCAGGTTGAAGGCGGGTTGCTGCCTGCGGACGGCGGGTCTTTCGCCGGTTTGACTTTGCACTCGGGCTTGTCTTCGTCTCAAATCCGGGGCAGGAATTTGGCTAGCGGCGCGGATATTCCAGTGTATATAACTACCGGCTTGGGCGTAGGCAGTTCGAGCGGGTTGAACGTTTTAAACGGTCCTTTGACGGTCGGGTCGGGAACAAGCGGTTCGGCTTCAGTTGGTTCTTTGTCCGTAAGGGGGACGACTGCTAAGGTGGGCGGCAAGGACGTTTGCCTGGAAGACGGGACGAACTGCCCGGCCGGAGGCGGGGGTCCTGACACGCAGTACAAGATTTACGTGCTTCCGATGGCGGCTATCGTGACTGGTTGGACCAACGCCGTGGAGTGGGGTCCGACTTTCGATTTTAGCGGTTATCCGAACATAGACTGGACAATTCCGCACTGCTGGGCTTACTGCAACGGCCACAACGCTTGCGGCGGCGTGGCAAAGTGGATAGACAAAACGCCCTCTTGCAGTTCGGGTTTCACGCTTGCCGGCTGCAGCGTGACCCGTTTTCAGTACAGCACTCCCGGCAACAACTATGAATATTCGGTGATGAAGTCGCTTTGCATTAACACGTGATTTCAAAAACTTTGCACACCCTTCTTTTTTATTCTTCTTCAGCCCCATTTCTATCTGGAGGGCCTTTAGTATAGCCTGGATAGAATGGTGGCTTCCGAAGCCGCAGACAGGGGTTCGAATCCCCTAAGGCCCGCTCAAGCTTGCTTGTGGACATTATGCCTACTTTTTACCTGTTAGGTGACTTTGTGGACCCAACACACTTTTGCTTCATTCCTCCTAGAGCTGATTTCAATGCGTATTCTTTATATACTTGAATGTTCATCAAATAGTCATTGGGTGGTATAATGAATGTTAATTTGGGTACGCCTTACGAGAGTTTGATGCAAAGGCTTATCGAGAAGGGTTACGCGGGAAACCAGACGGAACTCATCCGACAGGCGCTGGTGGCTTACGAGCGGCAGGTTGACGAGGAGGAGGTTTTGCTGGTTCGCAAGGCTGTTGAGCATGAAATGCAGCTCGTAGAAAGTGGAAAGTTGAAAATCATTCCTTTCGAAAAAATCAAAGCGAAATACCTCAAGTGATTTCGTGCGGGTTGTTTTTACCGAAACGGCAGACGCGGACTTGCGGGACGCTGATGCGAACTTAAGGAAATTTTTCATCAAGCACGTTGAGAAAATCAGCCGTCAGCTTCCTGCGAGGCACTTGCGTTTCGGCGTGCCGTATTTCGTAGAAGAAGTTACGAGGCAAACGAGGCTCGTTTACGAAGTAAAGAACGATACTATTTTCGTAGTGCGGTGCTTCGCAAACCACAAAGACTACGAAAAGTGGTTCAAGTCATTCAAGTGACTTTTTTTCTTTCAAACCTGCTTTAAGAAAAAGGCGTTTTTTCATGTTTTATTAGTATAGTGGTGGGCCCGTAGCTCAACGGATAGAGCGCCTCGCTTCGGACGAGGAGGTTTTGGGTTCGAATCCCGACGGGCTCGCTTTACAACAAAAAAGTGATTGAATTGATTGAGGCTTTGCTCTTCCTTTTCTCTTCCTTGGCTTTCGGGTGGAGCTTGTCTCTCGAATTCGGCTTCCTTTCGTCCATATCCAGGCGTTTTGCATTTTCGTTTCTAGCGGGATTCGTCTTGCAAACGTTCTTTCTTCTGGCCGCTTCTTGGGGTTTGGG
>CAYOZI010000001.1:0-7922 GCA_964408425.1 Microcaldota archaeon | reverse complement strand
CAATTTCCCGCCGGAATACCCGATTCTCGCGGGGGAGCCGTTGAAGTATTCTTTCGCAATGGACTTTGCATCAGGAATACTAATAGCAGGGGGGATGGACTACCGCTCGGCTTTCGTCCTGCCGAACGTCCTGGTTTTCCTTTCCCTAGCGTTCGCAATGGTATTGTTTTCAGAATTCTTCTCGAAAAAAACGCTTTTCGTTTTGCTTTTCTTCGCCTTGTTCTTCCTCAACGGGAATTATGGAATAGCCTATGCTTTGAACGACGCCTTCACCCAGCATTCTTTCGCTCCATTGCTTTCGCCAGCTAGGAATTACTCGAACATCGACGACGCAGGCGTGGTTTTGATGAACTTTCTCTATTCCATCTTCCTTCCGGCGAGAAGTGCATTGCTGGGCATGGCGTTGGGCGTTTGGATTTACTTCCTATTGTTCAAAAACTTCAACGAAAGGAAGTTTGAGAATAAAGAACTGGTTTTAGCCGGGGTTTTCGCCGGATTGCTGCCTTTGGCTCACGCCCATTCTTTGCTGAGCGTGGGTGTTGTAGCAGGAGTTTTGATTCTATTCGATTTGAATTGGACTAAATGGGCTTGGTTTGTTTTGCCTGCATTCATCGTAATGCTTCCGCAGGTGGTTTGGCTGTGGGGAAGGACGTTCTTTACAAAACAGATCGGCTGGATGGCGGCAGACAAAAGCGTAGGGGGAATACTGGACTTTTGGATTAAGAACGGGTGGGCGACGCTTCTTCTGGCGATTCCGGGGTTTTTGTTGCTGTCGAAAAGCCAGAAGAAGCTTGGGTTGGGGTTTGCCGCATTGTTCGTAATGGCCAACGTGGCTTTATTCCAGCCGTGGGAGTGGGACAACACGAAAATATTCGCCCATTTCTTCCTCTTCGCTTCCATCGCGTCTGCGTTGGTTTTGCTGAAGTTGTTTGAAGCGAGAAACAAAGCCTGGCTTTCCAAAACCGTGGCTTTTGCATTGCTGGTTTTGGCGGTAGCGTCCGGCGTTTTGGCCGTAGGCTGGGCGGCTTGGGGGCAGAACGCTCGTTACCAGACGTTTTCCAACGAAGACTTTGTTTTGGCGGAGTGGGTGAAGCAAAACACTTCGCAAGACTCCGTGTTTTTAACAACCCAATCCCACCCTAATGCAGTCGCTCCTTTGTCCGGAAGGGAAATGGTTGCGGGTTACGATGGGTGGCTGTGGAGCCACGGGCTGGATTTTAAGAAAAGCTTGGGAGATTCTAAGGAAATGGTTTCAACCGGAGATTGCTCTTTGTTAAACGCGTACGGCGTGGACTTCGTTTTCCTCAAGGCAAGCGAGTTTGCCTTGCAAAAGACTTTTGAAAACAACGGGAATTTCGAAGGGGCTTACTCGGACTTGGCTGGAAATAAAATATGGCGCGTCAATTGCGAGGCGTGACCGCAAATTTCTTTCAGCGCGAAAGCCGCGAGGATTGCGAGGGGAATTTGCAGGAATACTATGAACCGGTCCATGAAAACGCGTATTCCTAACAACTCGTTTTTGATGAAGATGAAGCCGATTATCCCCAGCGTCAAAAGCAGTATTTCCTGTTTCGAGGGGCGGAAAACGTTTTTGGATGCCAGCATTACGATTCCGGCTATTCCAAGCGCGCTCAAAACCCAGCCTGTTTTGGAAACGAAGTCGTTGAACAAAACCACGTTCCCCTCGTGGTTGGAAAATTGCGCGAGGCCGAAGACGTTGAAATCGCCCATTACGAAATAATGCCATCCTACGTACGCCAAAACCGTCGCAGCCCAGCACAACAAGGCTATCCAAGCGATTCCTTTGGGCAATGAAATTTTCTTTCTCTTGAATGATTCGATTGCAGTGTCGGCTAAAGCATAAGCGAAAACGCCCACTGCAAGGAAAACTGCGGCTTCCTGGTGGGTCAATGCTGTGGCTAGTGATAGTGCAACCGCGAGCTTCTTTCTTCCTGCTGCAATGGCGTAGAACGCGAACGGCAGAAGCGTAAGCCCCATGGCTTGGGGCAGCGGTCTTACCGTATAAATAAGCAATTCGGCCGGGAGCGATGCGAAGAATGCCGCCGCCACTCCGGCGTAATCCCCGAACAACTGCCTTGCGAAAAGAAAGAATCCTATGGGCAAGAGCAGCGCAAAAAGCATTACTAAAAGCCTTGACGCAAAATCAACGCTTCCGACGATTGCAATGGTTCCAGCCAAAACCAGCCTGTAGCCCGGCACGTATAAAGAAGGAATGCCGCCTCCGTAGGAATAATCGTTTTGCAGCGGGTATTCCCAATGCTTTAGGATGTGTTGTGCGGTGGCGACGTGGATGTTCGTATTGCCGTAAGTGGGGTAGTACCACTCCCTCCAAACCATGGAGTGCGAGAAAACGCTCAAGGCTATTGCTATCGAAAGCAAAAGCCATACGAAGGACCTTTTCTCAAACTCTTTTTTGCATTTGGAAAAGGAAAAGTTCAAGCGTTTTTCACCCTATACACTTCGTGTCCGTTGTCAAACACTTTCTCGAAGTACTTTTCATCCTCGAATATTCTCGAGTCGGGGTATTTCCATTCGAATCCGGCGAAAATAGTCCTGTCCGGAACCCACACGTAAGAAGCGTTGTACTCTCTAGCCGTATTCCAGGCGGTTTCGCTCGAATTCGCGCCGTAAACGCCGTACTGCGCATCGTGCATTCGCTTCACGACGTTCGGCACTATAGCCCAGTCTCCCCCCTCCGTCCCTTCGCGCAAAACGCTCATCAGCAATTCCCCCCCGAAAATGTCGGTTGCGAAAACCGTTCTCTCCGGAGTATTCTCAACAACCCATTTTAACGCGGCTACTTCGTTTTTGGAAATAACCGGCTTCATCCACGAGTCGGCTGTATCCACCGCCTTGTTGAAGTCGGCGAAAGCGAAGTAAGCCGTTACGGCGATTATTAGCAATGCCGGGGCGAGGGAAAACAGCGCTTGCCTGGTGTTCATGAAAATTGTTTCCACACCAAAACTTTAATTCCCTTCGGTTCGTTGTCTTAACTTATGAAGAAAAAGGGGTTTTCGGTCGTAAGGGCTTTCGACACGATTGCGGAAGAGTGGAACGAAAAACACTCGCAGAGGAGGGCGTGGGTGCCGTTGTTCGAGCGGTTTTTGGGGGAAAACGACGTCCTCTTGGATGCGGGCTGCGGGAACGGAATTAACTCCATAGCTTTGGCGCCGTTCGTGAAAAAAGTGTTCGCTTTCGACGCTTCGCCGAAAATGGTTTCTTACGCCAAAAAGAACGTTTCCCAAGCCGGCTTAGGCAAAAAAATAACTGTGAGAAAAGCCAGCGTTTTGAACGTTCCATACAAAAACTCTTTTTTCAACGCAGCCGCGTATTTCGCGGTAGTCCACCATTTTTTCAAGCCGAATGAATGGGCGAAAATTTTTTCGGAGATGAACAGGGTTTTGAAGAAAGGGGGCTTGGCTTTCGTGACCGTGTGGAACAAGTTTAACGCCGCTGAAATGGAGCGCTTGGGGCACAGGAACATGATGGTCAACTTCGTAAAGAAAACCGGGGAGAAAGTTCCTCGAATGCACCATTTCTTCACGGAGGAAGAATTGGTTGAACTAGCCAAAAAGCACGGGTTTGAGATAAACGAAAAATTCTACGAAAAAAGCGGGAAGCGGGTTGCGAAGGAAAAAGGGAAGAACCTGTGCCTGGTGCTGCAGAAACTTTGATTACTTTTTCTTCAGAACGAGGAAAAGATGGTCTTTTTCGAACGGGAACAGGTCTATCTCCTGCTCGATTTCGAACGTTTGGGAAAGCGTTTTCTTGATTTGGGCGTAAACCTTTTCGGGATTTTCAATCGAATTAACGGCCCTCGCTTTCACGGCTATCAAGGCATAACCTCCTTTTCCCAGGAAAGAAGCGTTTTGATTGAGGATTTCCGCTTGTTGCGGGTCTGCAACGTCTTCGAAAACCACGTCCATCTTCCCTATCTCTTCGTAGTCCTTGGTTTTTCTTGCATCGGCGAGAATCGGAATCATATTCTCCCTTTGTTCGCAAACGCGGATCAAGTCCATCATTGCAATATGCCCTATTTCGATGCAGTACACCGCCCCGTTTTTCCCTACAATATCGCTGACGAACGAAGGAGTGGCGCCGTGCGCAGCTCCCAGGTAAAGAACGGTTTTTCCCCCGGAAATCGGCAAATGCTTCAACCCTTTGGCTATTGCGGCGCATAATTTGCTTTGGTAGGGGTTCCACTCGCGATACTCAATTCCTTTTTCCTGCAATAGCGTTTCGCCATGCACTTTAAACCCTTTGACTAGGTTCCGCGTGTAAAAGCTTTTTCCTTGTACGAAAACGCCTTGGAATATTTCCTTCATCTACCGCGTTTTCCTCCGCCTGCTGCCCAGCGGGGTTTTCCCTTGAAACCGCCTTGCGCCGGCGGTCTCCTGTCTCCGTTGAAGGTAGGCTTACGCCTTTCTCCGCCGAAACCCCCTTTCCTTTCCCCTCCGAAACTCCTGCGAGGGCCTCCTCCTCCGAAGCTCCTCCTTTCGGTGAAAGACGGGTAGGACGATTTGTAGGGCTTTTTGTGCGTAGCCTGGATTTGTTCGACGCGCTTTTCAAAAGTAGCCTTGAGCTTTTCAGCGATGAAGTGGCCCGTATAGTAATCGGCTTTCGCCGCAATGGCGATCTTGGTAGCCAATGCCCTGGCTATCCTACCCCTTTGTTCGAGGGGAGCGGAGTTGATTGCTGGGTGCTGGAATATGATTCCATGCTTGGGCGGGTTTGAATGCTGGCGCAAGTGCTTGAACAAACTTTTCTCTGCTCCGATTACCTGTACTGTCGAAGCGGGCATTTCAGCCAGGTTTTCCAGCGATCCTGCGAGCGCCAAGAGCCTTGCGGCGAGAAGCGGGTCGGTCAGGAAAACGACGTTTCTCATCTCCTTTTCAGCCAATTCGTTGATGTATTCCTCGGTTTCCTTCCTGGCTTCGCCCAAAGAAACGACCTGTCTGCCAAGAGTCTGGAGGGCTTTTGCATCGCTCTCGTCGAATTTCGCCCCGAAGCTTTCGCCCTTTACACGCATTATCGCCTTTGCTTTTTCCTCGCTCAGGAGTTCGGAGAGCTTTTCTTCCTCGAAATTCTCCTTGCTGCCGAACTCGGCGGCTATCTTCGCCAAAACGTCTTCGTTGGCGCGCAAGTCGGGAAAGTTGATTTTGAACCATTCGGCAACGCGCTGCTGGAGCAGGCTTTTCACCTCGTCGAAATCGTCCAAAGAGCGGACGGCTTGGATTATCAACGCGTCTTTTCTCGATAACGCCTCTTGCGTTTGCTTTTTCGCCTTTTCCAAGAACTTTTTCCTAGTTTCAAGAGCTTTCACTGAAAACCACCTTTTCGAGACTGAGTAAAAACCGTTTTAAAACTCGCTAAAGTACATCTAGTAGAAAGGCGTTTTTAATTCCCTACGGGCGTTTTGTCATGCCGGAAAACCAAGGTAAAATAGAGAAAGTCATCAACCTGTGCTCACGCCGGGGGCTCGTCTTCCAGAACTCCGAGCTTTACGCTCCTTTGGGCGGGTTTTTCGATTACGCCCATTACGGAGTGGCGTTGAAGAGAAAAATAGCGCAAAGCTGGTGGGATTTCTTCGTCAAGCAGCGCGAGGACGTCGTGGGTTTGGATGGAGCCATCATTTCCTCTTCGAAAGTGTGGAGGGCGAGCGGGCATTTGGAGAATTTCGTCGACCCTCTAGTTGAATGCGAAAAATGCCGTTCGCAATTCCGCGCTGACCAATTGCTCCAGGACGAGTTGAAGCTTGATGTCGAGGGTTTGGACAAGCAGAAGCTGGCAGGCTTGGTGAAAGAGCACAAGCTCAAGTGCGAAAAGTGCAAGGGAAACCTGGCGGAAGTGAGTTCTTTCAACCTGATGTTCAAAACCAACGTGGGGCCGGAAGATACTGTAAACGTACTGACGTGCAAGAAATGCTCTTGGCCCATACCCTTCATTCCCGTTAGGAAAGAGGGAAAATGGGGGTTGCAGCAATTGCCCACGATCGCCTGTTCGAAGGGAGGGGATCACGATTGCACCGGAAGCCCTACGTATTCCTTCACCGTCCCCCGAGAGCCGGTTTACCTGAGGCCGGAAACGGCGCAGACGATTTTCTCGGATTTCAAAACCATAGCTTCCTTCGCCCGAAAAAAGCTTCCATTCGGAATCGCGCAAATAGGCAAGGCCTTCCGGAACGAAATTTCGCCCCGCAACTTCCTGTTTCGCGCTCGCGAGTTCGAACAGATGGAACTCGAGTTTTTCCTGCATCCGGACAAAAAGCCGGATTTCGAGAAAACGAGGTTGAACTTGAAAGTAAAGGTTTTGACGGCCAAGGAACAGGCGGGAAAAACCCCAAAACTGGTTGAAAAAACAATCGGGGATTTGCTGAAGGAAAAAACCGTTTCAACCGAATGGCTGGGGTATTGGATGGGGGAAACGCTGTATTGGCTTGAGAGCATAGGATTGAAAAAGGAAAACTTGCGGATCCGCCAGCACGTTCCCACTGAATTGTCCCACTACAGCAAGGAAACTTGGGACGTTGAATATAATTATCCGGAGTGGGGCTGGAAGGAACTCGTGGGAGTCGCAGATAGGGGGGATTTCGACTTGACGCAGCACCAGGCCCATTCGAAAAAAGACCAGTCGGTTTTCGACGAGGAAACAAAGAAAAAAATATTGCCGCGGGTGGTAGAGCCGTCGTTCGGCTTGGACCGGCTTTTCTTCACGCTTTTGGTCGACGCTTATGCCGAGGAAGGGGAGAAGACGATGCTTAAGCTCGATTCTTCCATAGCGCCTTTGAAGTGCGCCGTATTCCCGCTAATGGCTAAAGACGGGTTGGACGGGAAGGCGAGGGGCGTTTTCGATAATTTGAAGAAAGAAGGGTTTGATGCGGAATACGACGAGGCGGGAAGCATCGGAAAGAGATACGCGCGAATGGACGAGGTTGGAACGCCGTATTGCATTACGGTGGATTACGATTCTTTGAAGGACGATGATTGCACCGTCCGATACCGCGATTCCGGAGAGCAGAAGAGAGTTAAGCTTTCCAAGCTTTCGGCTGAATTGAAGAAAGCTTGAGCGGAAGCCAAGCACGAGTGACAAAGGCAATTTATTTTCAGCTCAACCTCCGCCCGCTTTTTTCGCTTATTTCTTCTTCTTTTTCTTCTTAGCCAATTTTTTTCACCTCTTCTCCCAATTGTTTTTGGAAGTTTTGACGAACGAGCCTGCGGCTGGGTTTGAATGCGTAAGTTTCAGCAGAAGCCCGTCGTTGTTCTTGCCAATTATTTCGATCGAAACGGTGTCGCCGTAGCTGACGCTCAATAAGGACCGTATGTTCAGCGGCAAAACCAAGCGCGCTTTAGAATCGAGTTTGCACGCGGTTTCTGAAGCTAGGGGTTGCGGTCGTAAAGCCGAGTCTCCGTAATTCACCCATTTCTTTCCACCCCTCTAGCATTGTTGAGAAAGGGTTTAATCGTTTCCCACAATTTAAACCTTTTTAGGGGAATATGACGACTTTCCCGCTTTTGCCGGAAGCCATAATTTCCATAGCTTCGTTCATTTTCTCGAGCCCGTTGAAGCGGTGGGTGATGATTTTGCGCAAGTCTATTTTTCCGCTTTTCAGGAAAGCTGAAGTTTTGTACCACGTGTCGTACATCATTCTTCCGCTAATGCCGTAAATCGTGGCTGCTTTGAAAACGATGTTGTCCGTAACGTCCAGCAAAACGTTTTCCTCGCCCGCGAATATTCCGACTAGGGAAATCCTGCCGCCGGGACGCAGTGATTCGAAAACCTGGCTCAACACCTTTCCGTGCCCGGACATTTCCAATGCAACGTCCGCCCCCCTGCCGTTGGTTTGCTTGAGGATTTCCTTAACCGGATCCGTTTTTGAAGAGTTTATTGCAACAATCTCGCCC